>JAHELX010000108.1 GCA_024643945.1 Anaerolineales bacterium | reverse complement strand
CAGAACGCGCACCTCCTCCCCCTCGAAGGGGGAGGCCGGGAGGGGGTCAAGCCTCTGCACCGCCTCCCCCCTCAAAGGGGAAGGCCGGGAGGGGGTCAAGCCTCAGCACCTCCTCTCCCTCGAAGGGGGAGGCCGGGAGGGGGTCAAACCTGAGCACCCTCAAGCGGTCGCCAACACCGGGACTGGCTCGACCATTACCCCCTCCTCGCTATGGGGAATCCCGCAGAACTGCTCGTAGTCGATGAGCTCGGTAACGGTCGGATTCTCGCCGCAGACGGGGCAAGCCGGGTCCTTGCGGACTTTGACCTGGCGAAAGCGGCCGTCCAGCGCGTCGAAGAGCATCAGCCGGCCGGTGAGCGGTTCGCCGACGCCCAGGATGAGCTTGATGGCCTCGGAGGCCTGCAAGCTGCCGATGATACCCGGCAGCACGCCCAGCACGCCCCCCTCGGCGCAGCTTGGCACCTCGCCGGGGGGGGGTGGGTCGGGGTAGAGGCAGCGATAGCAGGGACCGCCCCGGGCCGGGTCAAAGACGGTGACCTGTCCCTCAAAACGGAAGATGCTCCCGTCGACCAGAGGTTTCCCCAGCAAGGCACAGGCGTCATTGACCAGGTAGCGGGTAGGGAAATTATCGGAACCGTTGATGACCACGTCGTAATCTTGGATGATGTCCAGTGCGTTATCCGAGCGAAGCAACACCCGGTGCGGCACCACCTTCACGTCGGTGTTGAGATTGGCGATGGCTTCGGCGGCCGTCTCCACTTTGGGGCGGCCCACGTCGTCCAGGTGGTGCAGGATTTGTCGTTGCAAGTTTGAAATGTCCACCACGTCAAAGTCCACGATGCCCAGGGTGCCGACCCCAGCGGCCGCCAGGTACATCGCCGCCGGAGAGCCAAGGCCGCCAGCACCGATGAGCAACGCTTTGGCGTCGAGCAGCTTGAGCTGGCCCTGCTCACCCACTTCTGGGATCATCGTGTGCCGGCTGTAGCGGTGGCGTTGATCGTCGGTCATAATACGGGGCACTACAAACGAGTAACCGGCGTTCTTCCAGCCGCCAAAGCCGCCCGCGACCGACGCCACGTTGGTGTAACCCATCTCCTGCAAGCTGCGCGCCCCTAGCACCGAACGCACGCCCCCCGCGCAGTAGAGGGCGATGGGCGTGTCGCGGCGTGGAGCCAGGTTCTCGATGCGCAGCTCCAAAAAACCGCGCGGGATATAATGCGAGCCGGGAATGGTACCCTGCGCGTACTCGTCGAACTCGCGGATGTCTACTACAACCAGATTATTATCTTCGTCCATCCGCTGTTTCAACTGGTGGACGTCAATCTCTTTGATCTGCTGCTTCACCTGCGCGAGCAGACGATCACTGGTCAGCAGAGAGTCCTTAAAATATTGGGCCATGTTGATCACCTCCAACCACCGGCCATGGCCGGCACGATCGATACCTCGTCCTTTTCCGACAAAGGGGTGTCTGCGCCTTGCAAGCTACGAATCTCTTCGTCATTGACAAAGACGTTGACATAGCGTTTGATCTGACCCGAATCGTCACATAAACGCGACTTCACGCCTGGATATTGTCGTTCCAGATCCTCTATGATTTCGTTGATATTGCTGCCGCTTACTTCCACTTTTGACTGGCCAGCCGTATAGCGGCGAAGCGAACTCGGAATAAATACTACGGACATCGGATTCCTCTCCTTTCGTCGTGAATCTCGTGATTGGGATGGACTGGGATGGAAACAAAAAACTCATCGAGTGAACGATGAGTCTCAAGCTGGCAACCAGAATGAAGCAAATGTAACACTCTGCCTCAACACCGGCTGCATCAACGCGGATCAGGCAAGACTATTCAGGGCTTGAGGGCCTCATCGTCGTGAAACACGGCGAGGCGGGTGACCGTAGCCAGAGTGCCCTCTACCCCGAAGGCGTGTGGCTACCGTCCCCGCTTAATACAAACGCACTTAAGTGCAATTAGTTGACAAGCCATTGAGTTTATCTCCTCATACTTTTAAGACGCTTTTTGTTGCTGAAATCTTACTCGTCGAAGAGAAAGGTGGATTCCTGATAGTAACGAATCTCGCGCCGGGCAAGCTTCTGCTTGGTCCAATCGCGCAGCCACTGGTTCTTTTGTTCGGTGGTGCGATGTGCATCCATCAAAACCGACAGCGATATGTTCACCCGCAATGCACGTCCGTGGATGATGTGGCGAGTGATGCCAGTGGGCAATTTGTGCCCGTCGTCGGCCAGGCGCAGAATTTCGTCTGGCTCGTAGTGTGGGAAACGGATCAGGGCGGCCACGTCATCGTAATAGGGAAGCAAATCGGCCATGCGGTCGGTTTTCACGCGGTGAATGACCGAGCGCCCGTTGTACACTGATGCCAGCCGTCGCAGCGCCTGGGTTTCGGACGCCATGGAACCCGCCCCCCGTACAGCAAACACATGGCCGTCAGGGGCAGTGACAGAGGCAGCGATTTCACGCCGGGCCAGGCGCTCGCGGGCGTCCTCGCGGGTGGTAGACTCCAGCTCCAGCCCAGCTTTGGCCAGACTCTGAGTGAACACTCCCCGGGAGATACCAGTGACCAGGTGACCCCACGTGTCCAGTTCCACCTCGTGGTAGTCCACTACCTGCACCAGGTGGTGCGGTGCCTCCAGCTTCCACAAAGCGGTAGTGCGATTGGCCCCATCCAGGATCACGTGCCGACCCTGGCAGCCAAGCGGGCAATCGATGGGCGTAGCGATCGGCGGATTTTTAAGGAAACCATCTACTTGGAGCCGCTCGACCAGCGGATCAACCCTTCGGACATCAACGTCTTCGTGCAAGATCAGGGCATCAGCAGGTAGGATAAGAAGTTTGGGTATGTCGGTTGTGTGATGTGCCATTTCTTCACGCTACGAAACTTCACCCAGGCCCAACTGCGCCGGCCTCACCCAATACTATTTGGGTATGCTTCGGATGAGCTGAGCAGCGCGCTATCGAAAACGCAACTGCTCCACAACCGAAGGCGATGCCCCCACACTATTTAGGCAGGGCCGGTGCCAGGGCGTGGGATGTTTAGAAGAAGCCCAGCAGGGTAGGGTCCTCCATCAACTCGGGATGCCACGGCTCTGGCAGCACCTCGATCGTGACCTCACCCCCCACGGTTCTCTCGGCTGTCTCTTTTATCTGTTGGACCATCCAGGGACCGTAGGGACAGAAAGGGGTGGTAAGCAGCATCCTCAGATTCACGGGAGAAGCATCCAGATTGATTCCACGGATGAGCCCCAGAGTTACCACATCTAAATGAAGCTCCGGGTCGAGCACGCCCCGCAATGCTTCTCGTACTGTCTCTTCAGTGACTTTCGTCTCTTCAGTCATAAATGTCTCCTCTACACTTTTCAGGCAAGCACTCACAAACTTATGAGGCCAATTGATTGACCAGGGACGAATGACGAAGGACTTCAGAAAATGACGACCTCCGTCTTTGGTCCCTGGTCCTTCGTCTATTCTCTGGGTGCAATCAGGACGTTGTTGCCCTCGATTTTCACCCGGTAAGTCGGTACCGGCCTGTAGGCCGGCAGGGTGCGGACGGCGCCAGTTTTCACATCGAAGCGAGCGCCGTGGCGCGGACAGACGATCACGTCGCCGTACAATTCCCCTTCCACCAGGGGACCCCCGTCGTGGGTACATATGTCGTGAATGGCATAGAATTCGCCGTCAATATTAAACAACCCGACTGGCGATCCCTGGTATTCGACCAGCATCTTTTCGCCAGGCGCCAGATCGGATATACTTGCAACTTTAATGAACTCTGGCATCTCGCTACCAATCGTCCTCGTCTTCCTCAGTCCAATCAGGTAGATCGTAAATACTGGCCTTGAGGACCTTAAGGGACAAAAGCGCGCATTTGAGGCGCACTGGGCCAATTTCGATGCCCAAGGCTTCCAGAATGTCTTCTTTGCTCAACGCTTTGGCTTCGTCCAGGGTTTTGCCCTGGATCATCTCGGTCAGCATCGAGGCCGAGGCCTGGCTGATGGCACATCCGCGTCCGTCGAAACGTACCTGGTCAATGATGTTATCCTCATTTACGTGCAGGTCAATACGAATGACGTCACCACACAGAGGATTGTGCTCCTCATTCATGTGCGTTGGATGTTCCAGCCGCCCCTTATTGCGCGGATTGCGATAATGATCAAGTATGTTTTCGCGATAAAAGTCTTCCATAAGTGTGTCAGCGAACACCTGTGCCGCAGGTGCAAGGCGGTAAATCGCCGATGCTCAATCTCCAATCTCTAATATCTAGCCCCCAACCTCAACCGCTGAAGAGTTCGCGGGCCATATCCAGCACCTCGGCCAGGCGATCAATCTCAGATGGCCGATTGTAAACGTAAAAGCTCGCCCGGGCGGTGGCGGTGAGGCCCAGTTTTTCGTGCAACGGCATAGCACAATGATGGCCGGCCCGGATGGCGATCCCCTCCCGGTCGAGGATGGTGGCCAGGTCATGGGGATGGATGTCACCCAGGGTGAAGGCCACGACACCCCCGCGCGCTGTCGGGTCGGGTGGACCGTAGATACGGATGCCTTCCACCAGGCTCAGCCGGTTAAAGGCATAGGTCGTCAACTCGATCTCGTGCTTGCGGACCTGGGGCATGCCCAGCTTGTTAAGGTAGTCTACCGCCGCGCCCAAACCAATAGCTTCGACGATGGCCGGTGTACCTGCTTCGAACTTCCAGGGTAGCTCGTTCCATTCTGCCCCCTCAAAGGTCACCTGGCGGATCATGTCACCGCCGGTGAGGAAGGGAGGCATCTCTTGCAAGATTTCTCGTTTGCCGTAGAGTACGCCAATGCCGCTGGGGCCCAGCATCTTATGCCCAGAGAAGGCCAAGAAATCCACGTCGAAGGCACGCACGTCAGTGGGCATATGAGGCACAGCCTGCGCACCATCCACCAGCACCAGCGCGCCTGCCGCGTGCGCCTTGGCGGCGATCTCCCCAATAGGAGTGACCGTTCCCAACACATTCGACATTTGAGTGATCGCGACCAGTTTGACCGAGTCGTTAATCAGCCGGTCAAAGACGGCCATATCGCAATACCCCCGCGCATCGACCGGGATATAGGACACATGGGCACCGGTCTCAGTGGCAAGTTGCTGCCACGGGACCAGGTTGGCGTGGTGCTCCATCTCGGTAAGCAGGATCGTATCGCCAGCCTTGATGTTTTGCCGCCCCCAGGTATAGGCTACCAGGTTGATGCTTTCGGTGGCGTTGCGGGTGAAGATGATTTCGCGCCAGCTTTTGGCGTTGATGAATCGGGCCACCTTTTTGCGCGCCTCTTCGTAGCTGGCTGACGTCTTTTCGCTGAGCTGATAAATACCCCGATGGACGTTAGCATAGTAGGTCCGATAGCATTCGTCCATGGCCTGGATGACAGGCAATGGTTTCTGCGAACTGGCCCCACTGTCCAGGTAAACCAGTGGCTTGCCATTCACCTGCTGATTAAGGATGGGAAAATCTTGTCGGATGGCGTCGACATCAAACATCGCTCACTCTACACCCGCTTCAGTTAGCATCTTCTGGGTGATGTATTGTTTGGTAGCGCCCTTAAGGGTGCCCAGCCCCAGCGTGGCGCACCGGACGCGAGTCATCACCACTTCGCGCCCCAGCAAATCAAGGAGGTCATTATAGTCCATGGCCTCTATTTCGGCAAGCGTTTTACCTTCCACCATTTCGGTCACGATGGAGGCCGCTGCCTGGCTGATGGTGCAGCCCTCCCCTTCAAAGCTTACTTGTTCGATGGTATCATCACCATTTACCCTCAGATAAATCGTAACGATGTCACCACAACCCGGATTGCCTCCTTCTTGCACAACATCGGCATTCTCCAAGGCGCCATAGTTGCGTGGATTCTCATAATGATCCTGCAGGTTTTCGATGATGAGTTGCCGGTCCAATTTGAATTTACCTCTCAATGGGCAATCCTACTGCATTGCCCCATTCAGTCCACGAACCATCATAGTTGCGCACCTTGGGATAGCCCAGCAGGTAGGTCAACACGAACCATGTATGCGACGAACGCTCACCGATACGGCAGTAGGCGATGGTTTCCTTGTCAGAGGTGATATCCGCACCCTCATACAGGTCTTTTAACTCTTCGTATGACTTGAACGTCCCATCTTCAGCTACCGCCTTGGCCCATGGGATGTTCCTCGCCCCAGGGATGTGTCCACCGCGCAGGGCGCCTTCCTGGGGGTAGTCGGCCATGTGGAGCAGTTCGCCGCTGTACTCACCAGGCGAGCGGACGTCTACCAGTGGCTTTCCCGACTTCACATGTGCCAGTACGTCATCACGGAAAGCGCGGATACGGCTGTCATCACGCGTGGGCGCCCTATAGGTCGTCCTCGGGTAATTTGGCACCTCCTGGGTCAACTCGCGTCCTTCGTCAATCCACTTCTGACGACCGCCGTTCATCACCCTGGCATTGGTGTGACCGAAGAGCTGGAACACCCAGAAGGCATAGCAGGCCCACCAGTTGTTCTTGTCACCGTAGAAGACGACGGTCGTGTCGTTGCCGATGCCCTTCTCCGACAACAGCCGGGCGAAGCCCTCGGAATCAATATAATCACGCACAACAGGGTCATTCAGGTCGCTGACCCAATCTATCTTAACCGCACCGGGGATATGCCTCACGTCATACAGCACCACGTCCTCATCTGACTCGACGATGCGGACATTTGGGTCGTTTAAATGCTCGGCCACCCACCCGGTACTGACCAGTACTTCAGGATGGGCATAACTATGCTCACTCATTCAAACTGCCTCCTCTCGCTATCAGTCACCGATTTTGGCGGAGACGGCTGCCGCCAGTTTCTGACGGACGCGCTCCTGGCTCATACGATCGAAGACGCTGGAGAAGAACCCCTCCACGATCATGCGCACAGCAGTATCACGCGGAATGCCCCGGCTTTGCAGGTAGAAGATGTACTCTTCATCAATGCGGCCGACTGTCGCGCCATGCGAGGCTCGCACATCGTTGGCATCAATCTCCAGGCTGGGGATCGAGTCGGCGCGGGCGTGATCACTGAGCAGCAGATTATCGTTCTTAAGATACGAATTGGTCTGCTGACCACTAGGATCGATCTTGATCATACCCTGGAAGACGGCACGTCCGTTGTCTCGAGCTGCGCCCTTCAGCAACAGGTCACCGCCGGTACTCAACCCGATGTGATGAATCAGGGTGTCGAGATCTACGTGTTGCTTGTCGCTCACAAAGTAGATCCCGTTGAACTCAGCAGAGGAACCGTTCCCAGTCAGGATACTGTCCACGTAGGTTTTGGTAAGGCGGCTGCCCAGTTCTCCCATCTCCCACACTACCAGGCTGTCTGGCCGGTGGACGGAGCGCTTGGTGTTGAAGCTAAAGACGTTGTTTCCCCAGCGTTGCACGTCCACATAGCGCACCTGGGCTCCTTCGCCGGCGATGATCTCAACCACGCCATTGTTGAAGGCCTGACCTACCCCATCTGGCGAGGTGGTTTCCTCGATACAGGTGACGTTGGCAAATCGCTCGGCAACGATGAGGGTATGCGGAAAGACTGCGGTGCCCTCCCCTTCCAGGGCAATGACTACCTGAAAAGGCTCCTTTAAGACTACGTCTTTCGGGACGTAAATAAAAGCGCCTCCCTGCCAAAATGCACCATTCAAGGCGGGGAATTTGCCATCACTGGGAGCGACGCATTCGGTCATAAAATACTTCTGAACCAGATCAGGGTACTCTCGCACGGCAGTGGTCATGTCGGTAAAGACCACCCCCTGTTCGGCCAATCCTTCGGCCAGTTCGTGATAAACGGCCTGGTCGTTGACTAAAGCCAGCCGACCGGCGGCTTCCTGCCCCTCGTCCAGGGCAGCGCGCAGGTAATCGGGCAGCTCGGCCAGCTCTGAGGCTGGCTTCACGCTGCTCTCCACAGACGGTTGCAGTTGGTCCCACTTCAGGCCACGAATATCGGTGCGTCGCCAGTCTTCGTCGCTTGTGGTAGGCATGGGAGTATCTTCAAAGATGCTCCAGGCTACCTGCCGTTTCTCTTTCATCCACGTCGGCTCATTCAAGCGCTCCGAAAGGACGGTTACGGCATCACGCGTAAACAAGCCTGCTTCAGTCGCAGGGTCTTGGGTTATTATGCTTTGTTGAGACATCAGTCACTCCGATGGTCAGGAAAGATTAGTTTATAAGGGAAGGCAGGCCCATAAGCCACCTGAAGCCCGCCCTCACACAGATTGGTAAGCTGAAAAAGCGACCAGGTCAACGATCTACCCTACTGAGCCTTCCATCTCCAGTTCGATCAGGCGGTTCATCTCCAACGCGTACTCCATAGGAAGCTCTTTGACGATGGGCTCGATGAAACCGCTGACGATCATGCTCGACGCCTGGGCTTCTTTAATGCCCCGGCTTTGCAGGTAGAAGAGTTGCTCTTCTGAAACCTTAGAGACGGTTGCCTCGTGGCCAATGCTCACGTCGTCTTCCTCAATCTCCATGTAAGGGAAAGTGTCAGACGCGGACTGCTCGTCCAAGATGAGAGCGTCACATACGACGTTACTCTTGCTGCCCACAGCGCCCGGCGCGACCTTGAGCAGGCCTCGATAAGTGGTGCGCCCACCCCCCTTGCTGATGCTCTTGTTGGTGATGACCGAGCTGGTGTGAGGGGCAATGTGTACAGCCTTACCACCTGCATCCTGGTGCTGGCCCTTACCGGCAAAAGCGACAGACAGCACCTCGCCGTGAGCGCCTGGCTCCATCAACCAGATAGCCGGATACTTCATCGTCAGCTTGGAGCCCAGATTGCAGTCCACCCACTCCATGGTAGCATCCTGATAAGCCGCCGCTCGCTTGGTAACCAGGTTGTAAACGTTGTGGCTCCAGTTTTGAATGGTGGTGTAGCGGACACGAGCGCCCTTCTTAATGACAATTTCCACAACGGCGCTGTGCAGACTGTCGCTGGCATACGTGGGCGCGGTACAGCCCTCTACGTAATGCACGTAACTCCCCTCGTCGGCGATAATCAGCGTCCGCTCGAACTGGCCCATGTTCTGGGCGTTGATGCGGAAGTAAGCCTGTAAAGGCAGGTCCACGCGCACCCCAGGCGGCACGTAGATGAAGCTACCTCCTGACCAAGCGGCACTGTTCAACGAGGCAAACTTGTTATCTTCGGGGGGGATAAGGGTGCCCATGTATTCTCGCACCAATTCGGGATGCTCTCGCAGACCAGAGTCCATATCCAGGAAGATAACACCCTTTTGCTCCAGGTCTTTCTGGATGTTATGGTAAACCACTTCGGACTCATACTGCGCGCCCACGCCAGAGAGGAACTTCTGCTCGGCCTCGGGGATGCCCAGCCGATCGAAGGTGTTTCGGATATCATCTGGCACGTCATCCCACGAGCGCCCTTGCTTCTCAGTTGGCTTAATGTAATAGTAAATGTCGTCAAAGTTAATATCGTTCAGGTTACCACCCCATTGAGGGAGTGGCCGCTTCTTAAAGGCATGGTAGGCGTGCAGACGGAACTTGGTCATCCACTCCGGCTCACCCTTCATCCACGAAATCTCTTTGATGACGTCCTCGTCCAATCCCTTACGGGACTTGAAGACGTAGTTCTCGGGAACACTAAAGCCGTATTTATACTCATCCAGGTCAATATCAAATGTCGTTGCCATTTCCCTCTCCTAACTTATAATACCCGCACGTGAACTTTCCAAGTCATGAGGGCAACCGGTCGCCCAATTCTCTCGGGAGTTTCACGTGCGTTGGGTATAACTGGACGACGCCGCTTGTTTAACGTATCGATCATAGCCCTCTGCCTCAAGCTGTTGCGCCAGGTCAGCGCCGCCAGAGGCCACAATTTGTCCGTTTACCATCACGTGCACAAAGTCGGGCTTGATGTAATTGAGGATGCGCTGATAGTGGGTGATGATCAAAGCCCCCATATCAGGGCCAGCCAATGCGCTGACGCCGTTGGCCACAATGCGTAATGCGTCGATATCGAGGCCAGAGTCGGTTTCATCCAGGATAGCGATTTCCGGTTCAAGCATAGCCATTTGCAGAATCTCGGCCCGCTTCTTTTCGCCGCCCGAGAAACCGTCATTTAGATAACGCCGGGCAAAACTCTTGTCCATTTGCAAAAGTTCCATCTTTTCGGTCATCATCTTGCGGAACTCGGCAACAGGCACGCCGCCCGGCCCTTTACCATTGCCATTGGTTTTGCCGCCGCCTTTTACTGCGTTCACCGCCGTGCGCAGGAAGTTGGCCATACTCACCCCCGGGATAGCCGTGGGATACTGAAAGGCCAAGAACAGGCCCAGCCGGGCTCGTTCATCCGGGGCCAGTTCCAGGATGTTCTGTCCTTTAAACCAGACCTCACCTCCCTCGACCTCGTACTTGGGGTGCCCCATCAGGGAGTAGGCCAGCGTGCTCTTGCCAGAGCCATTCGGCCCCATAAGAGCGTGAATCTCCCCCTGCTTCACCTCCAGGTTAAGTCCCTTGAGGATCAGTTTACCTTCGACGCTTACGCGCAAGTCTTTGATGGTTAGCGTGGATGCCATTTGTCCTCCAATGTTCCTCTTTGACGTCGTAGAATCAATATTGTCTCTAACTGAAATCTAGCGCTATTCTACCACATCTCATCTACTTTGTCAACTTTATTGTTTTTAAATCTTGTCAAGTTTCGAAAGTTGTGCTATAATGGGAATGTAATGGGGCAATGGCGACACCCCATGCGCCAGGTAGCTAGCGTCGCCAAACGTCTGAACAGGGCAGGCCTGGCTTGGCAGAGCCCCAATGTCTGGCCTGCCCAAAACGTAGGATAGCAGAGCTAGGGTAAAGCAATGAGGACCAACGACGTTTTGAATTCGCAGATGCCGGCCACGCGTCGGCGCATTCTTATCGCCCTCAAAGAGCGAGGCGGCCTGACCGCCGATGAACTGGCCGAAAATTTAGGTATCAGCTCCGTTGCCGTGCGTCGGCACCTGACCAACTTGGAGCGCGACCGGCTGGTAGATCACGAAGAGGTGCAGCGCGGCATGGGTCGGCCCAGCTACGTCTACCGACTGACTGAAGCTGCCAACCAAATCTTCCCCCATAACTACGATCAGCTTGCCAGTTACGTCCTTGAAGCGATTGAGGAACTCTTTGGGCCAGAAGCAATCGATCGTATCTTCGAGCATCGTACACAAGAGTTGGTTCAGTCATATCGCCCCCTCGTCAGCGTCGGTGATCTGCCGGATCGACTGGAACAACTCACCCGCCTGCGGGAAGCCGACGGCTATATGCCCGGCTGGGAGGAGCAGGAGGATGGGACCTACGTTTTGCGTCAATATCACTGTCCCATTCTCCATGTCGCTGAAGGATGCGTCGAGGCGTGTGCTCAAGAGTTAGCCCTTTTCGTTGACCTGCTCGACGCCGAGGTGACACGTCTGAGCCATCGGGTCGCTGGCGATACTATGTGCTCTTACCAGGTTCGTCCTCGGTAATGAGCGTTGCCTCCCACCGCTCAATCCAACGGCACGACACTTTGAAGGTTCTGGTGTCTATGTCTCCCAGAAAAATTTCCAATTTGGCTTTCGTAATAGCGGCTATTTCTATTTTGGGTATAATTATCACGGTATTTGTACGCCCGGGTTGGGGACTCTTAGATTGGTGGCCGGCGGCAGGCCTGGTTATTTCATTCCTGATGATTATTGCCGCCTTGATTAAAGGCGCTTTACTGGCCACTCAGAAACAGACGGATATAGTGGAAGTAATGAACGACTGCAATGCAGGGTTTCTGAATTCCGACAATTCGCGATGATGTTGTTCTCATAACCTCGCGGCGGCCCAAAATGATTAAGTTTAGGAGAAACAGCATGACATCCAATCCTACCCAAGCTCAGGTGATGGAGGCGCTCAGCCACGTCATCGAGCCTGAACTCCACAAAGACCTGGTCACGCTTAATATGATCCGCAACCTGAAGATCAAGGATGGCGTTGTTGATTTTACGCTGATGTTGACCACTCCCGCCTGCCCCTTGAAGGATCAAATAGAGGAAGAAGCGCGGGCAGCGGTGATGGCGCTGTCTGGGGTCAAAACGGTGAAAGTCAATCTTGATGCCAGCGTGCCCGGTGACCGCCGTTTGCTCAGCAAGATGGATATCGGCGTCAAGAACGCCATTGCCGTGGCCAGCGGCAAAGGGGGGGTGGGCAAAAGCACCATGGCCACCAATCTGGCCCTGGCTCTGGCCCAAACGGGTGCTAGCGTCGGTCTGATGGATGCTGACATCTATGGCCCCAACATTCCGTTGATGATGGGAGTTCACGAGCGGCCTCGGGCAGCCAACGGGCGTATTCTGCCTCCGCAAAGCTATGGGGTCAAGCTTATGTCAATGGGCTTTCTGGTAGAAGAGGACACGCCGCTCATCTGGCGTGGCCCCATGATCCATAGCGCCCTGCGTCAGTTTCTTAGCGACGTAGATTGGGGAGACCTGGACTATATGGTGGTGGACTTGCCCCCCGGCACCGGCGACGCCAGCTTGAGCCTGGCCCAATCTCTGTCGCTGACTGGTACTATCATCGTCACTACACCCCAGGACGTGGCTTTGGCCGACGTAGTCAAAAGTATCGCGATGTTCAAGTACCTTGAAGTGCCCGTGCTGGGTGTTATTGAGAATATGAGCTATTTCGTCTGTGGGCACTGTGGCGAGCGCACCGACATCTTCAGCCACGGCGGCGGCAAGGCAGTCGCCGAGCGCATGCACGTGCCCTTCCTGGGTGAGGTGCCCATAGACCCGGTGGTGCGCGCTGGCGGCGATAGTGGCCAACCGGTAGTTATCGCCGAACCGGAGTCGCCAGCGGCCATTGCTATCCATGACATAGCAGCCA
>JAHELX010000724.1 GCA_024643945.1 Anaerolineales bacterium | reverse complement strand
ACCTCGAAACCTGGCTGGTGGAGCCGGGCGCGCAAGTCGTGGCCGACCAGACCATTGGTTTTGTCAGGCCCGCGTTAAGTGGGGCAGCCGCCGACGCGTTTAAGATCACGGCACCGGTAAGCGGCACCATCATCCGCATCGACGCCAAGGTAGGGCAGATAGTCAGCCCCATCCAGCCACTGGCCTATGTGGCTAACCTGGATGATCTGACCATCCGGGCCTACATCGACGAGACCCAGATTCACCGGGTCAAAGCCGGCCAGCCTGTAGATGTCACGGTGGATGCCACCGGCAGCCGTACCTACACGGGCAGTGTCAAAAGAATTATGCCGGCTACCGCCAGTGAGTTCTCGCTCCTGCCGGCCAGCGACCGAACGACGGCCAATTTCACCAAGGTGATACAGCGCATCATTGTTGACGTTGACCTGGGTAACACCAGCGGTCTTGGCCTTTATCCAGGTATGAGTGCCTACGTCCGCATCCACGCACCCAATTCTGGGCAGTAAAGCTGATATGGAAAGGGATTATCCCGGTGACGATGAATAGGGCTACTCCACCCGATGAACCCGCCGGACCTGACGCCGCCGCTCACGAAGAGCGCATGTTCGGATTGCCTTACAAGTGGTTGGTCGTGATCGCCGTTATCTTTGGCGTTTTTATGGCGATTCTTGACGCGACGGTGGTCAATATCGCCCTGGTGAAACTCGATGCCGTCTTCGGAGTCAGTCTGGATGTGGTGCAGTGGGTCGTCACCGGCTATTCGCTGGCCATCACCACCAGCATTCCCTTCTTTGGCTACCTGGCCGATCGCTTCGGTATCAAACCGATTTACTTGAGCGCCCTGGCCATCTTTACAGTGGGTTCGGCGCTATCCGGCCTGGCCTGGAGTTTCGGCAGCTTGATCGCTTTCCGAATGCTGCAGGGTTTGGGCAGTGGGGCCATGCTGCCCCTGGCCATCGCCCAGATTTTCGCCGTGTTCCCCTATCAGGAACGCGGCCGGGCTGCGGCTTTCATCGGCATTCCGGTGCTGGTGGGCCCGGCCTTTGGCCCCGTTCTGGGGGGCTATATTGTCGAATATATTGACTGGCGCTTGATCTTTTATCTGAATGTTCCCATCGGCATTGTGGGTCTGCTGGTCGCATGGCTGGTCTTGCGTCCGGGTCAGACCAGGACCCATGAGCCCCTGGATGTGCCGGGCTTGATTCTGTCAACGGTCGGTTTTGCCACCCTGGTTTACGGCATCTCAGAAGCCTCCACCCATGGCTGGACCTCAATTACAGTGTTGTCATTTTTGGCTATCGGCCTTATTTGCTTGCTGGCCCTGGCCGTGGTCGAGCTGCGGGTGGCCCACCCCATGCTCGATCTGCGTTTCTTCTCCGATTGGAACTTTACGGCGGGCAGCCTGATCAGTTGGACCCTGCAAATCGGCCTGTTCGGGGCCTTGTTTTTGCTCCCCGTCTTCCTCCAGGGGCTGCGCGGCCTGACCCCGATCCAGGCCGGTTTGTGGCTTTTGCCGTCGGCTCTGGCGACAGGGGTGATGCTGCCGATTGGAGGACTGCTGGTTGACCGCTTCGGAGCCAAGCCGATCATCTTGCTCGGGGCGGTAACCCTGGCGCTGACCAGCTACGCTTTAACCCATCTAACGCTCTCAACTACCTACCTGACCCTGCAATTGTGGTTGGTGGGGCGCAGTGCAGCCATTGCCTTCACCATGCAGCCGATCCAGGTGATCGCCCTGAGCGTTGTGTCCCCCCCTCACCTGCCGCGGGCTAGCGCCCTCTTTAGCGTCATGCGCCAGGTGATGGTGGCTTTTGGCACAGCCTTGCTGTCAACTCAGGTGCAGAACCGGGTGCCGGTCCATTTTGCCCGTCTGGCGGAACAGGCCACGCCTTTCTCGCCGGCGGGGGAGTTTGTCAGCCAGGCCGCAGCCGCCCTCCAGGCCCAGGGGCTGGATCAACTACAGGCCCAGGCGGCCGCTCTGCAATTGCTAGGCCGCCAACTCCAATTGCAGGCGACTATTCTCGCATATGACGACGCGTTCTTGCTGACCACCCTCATCATCATCGGGGGCATGTTCATCGCCCTGTTTCTGAGACGGGTTGTCATCTCGGAAGAGAGTCAGGCCGCGATTGTGGAGTAGATCTTACTCGCAAGGAGACAAACAAGGATGAATCAGAAGTTTTTCACCATAACTTTGGCTATAGTTCTCCTGGTTGGCGGAACTTCAGCCTGTGCTTCCGGGGGCGCCACGCCAGCGTTCGATCCAACCCCTACGCCTTCGGTCCAACCGGCTCAACTGGTAGTGGCCGAAGGCATCGTGGTGCCCGTGCAGTATACAGACCTCTCTTTTCAAGTCGGTGGCCGCGTCGTCGCCATTCATGTTGAAGAAGGTGAGACGTTCACTGCCGGACAACTCCTGGCTCAACTGGATGATTCGATTTATCAGGCCGGCGTGGAAGAAGCTGAAGCGGGCCTATCTCAGGCCCAGGCTAATCTGAACAATGTCCTGGCTCCTCCCACGCCGGCCCAGATTGACCAGGCCCAGGCTGTTTTGGATGGAGCCGAAGCCGGCCTGGCTCAAATCGTGGCCGGCCCGACCGAGCAAGATATCGCCATAGCCAAGGCCCAGGTAGCCCAGGCCCAGGCCCAACTCAACAAAGTTCTGGCCGGAACGCGCGATGAGGATTTGCAGGCCGCTTCTGCCCAGATGCTTCAGGCCGAAGCTGACGTGCGTATCGCTCAGGCCAACTACGATAAAAACGTTTACGGTAACCCCCAGGTGGCCGAACCCTATGGCATCGCCCTGGAAAAGGCCACCCTGGCTTATGACGCCGTCAAAGCCCAATACGACAAGCTGGTCAACGGGGCTACCAGTCAGGATAGTGCCATAGCCCGGGCGGGCGTCCAGGTTGCCGAAGCATCTCTGGCTAAACTTTTGGCCGGGGCTACCCCGGATCAAATCGCCCAGGCGATGGCCAACGTGGCGAATGCCAGGGCCGGACTGGCCCGGCTGCGCGCCGGGGCAACCGATGAACAAATTGCCGTTGCCCAGGCGGCGGTGGGAGCGGCCCAGAAACAAGTCCAGTTGGCCCAGGCCCAACTGGCCCAGACCCGGCTAGTGGCCCCCTTTGATGGCATGGTCGGCGCTCGCGAGGTTGACGTGGGCCAGACCGTCCTGCCCGGCGCCCCCGCTTTTTCTCTGGGTAGCACCTCGCGTTGGCAAATTGAAACCGACAACCTGACTCAAATTGATATCATCCATGTGCGTGAGGGGGCTGGTGTGAGCATCAAGGTTGACGCGCTCCCCGACGAAAAATTCAGCGGACGGGTCGTCCGCATTACTCCCAAATCCCAAACCAAGGTCGGCGACGTGACCTATAAAGTCCTGGTTGACATCCTCAGCGGCGATACCTCCCGCTTACGCTGG
>JAHELX010000723.1 GCA_024643945.1 Anaerolineales bacterium | reverse complement strand
GGTTGATCATTCGCTAGTGGTGTTTGGCTCTGATGCCGAGGGCCGGCGCTACGGGATGCACGAGACCATCCGCCAGTTTGCGCAGGAGCAGTTGCGCGGCAGCGATCAAGAGGCGGATGCGCTGGAACGTCATGCCCGGTACTATGCGCAGATCGTCTCCCGAGCGGCGGAGAATCGGGCCGGGCAGACCTTACCCGAGCGGCTGCGGACCGTCCAGGACGACCACGATAACCTGCGACAAGCGTTCGAATGGCTGGTTGCGCACGATCGCGAGCAGACGCTGGCCCTGGTCGCACAGTTGGGTACGGACCTGAATTTCTGGGAACTGGGCGGATTTTTTCAGGAAGGGCGTCGCTGGCTCCAGCGCGCATTGGAAGGCACCCAGGCATCGGTTTCGCTCCCGCGGGCACAAGCCCTGCTGGCGGCGGCCGACCTGTCCTCGGCGATTTCCGATTTTGAGTATGGGTTGCAGTGTGCTCGGCAAGCGCAGCAACTGTTTCAGCAACTTGGCGATCAGCGAGGGGAGATCGACGCCCGATTGAAGTATTGCGAACTGGCTCGGCTTTCCGGCGAAAACGCGAATCTACAAACGCAGGTTGAAGAAGCTCTCCGGATGGCTGAGCAGATGTCCTATACGGCTGGCATAGCGCAAGCCAGACTAGTGCGGGGAACAATGGCCGCTCATGTAGGCGAGTATCAAGCCGCAATTCAGTATGTCTTGCCGAGCATAGCGCTGTGGCGCGAACTAGAGCGCCCGTTTGACCTCGCAACCGCACTCAACCGGCTTGCGGGCGCATTGTTGGCAATCCACGAATACGCGGCAGCTCAGCAGGTATTCGAGGAATGCCGGGATATCTACCAATCGCTCGGCTACCGGCGTGGCGTCGCCCTGGCCATTCAAAACCTGGGAGGCGTTGCTTATGATCTTGGCGACTACGCTCGCGCCAGGGCATTATTCTGCGACGGCTTGCGAATACGCCGCGATTTAGGTCTTCAGCGAGGCTATGCCTATTCATTTGAATTTATCGCTGACGTTGACGAACGTGAGAAACGCTACGAACGAGCGGTTCAACTTCTGGCGGCGGCCGACACCTTGCGGGTTCGCATTGGAGCGCCAGTCGAGCAAATAAACCAGAAAGAAAATGAGGATGCTTTGACGAGACTACGCGCTCAGCTTGGAGATGTCGTGTTTGAATTGGAATGGGCGAAAGGCGCGACGATGACCACCGAGCAAGCGATCGCGCTCGCGCTGAGTTGAGCGACGTCGCGCCCTAGTTAAAAACTGGAATGGTACCTTTTGTGGACGATTTCTTTCTGTCTGGCTCTGGCGATTTCTGTTCTGACCCACTCACTACTCATGCTGTGCCGAGATAGCATCAATAGGACTCGGCCCGATGCGCCAATGGCGTGGCCGATTTGTTCATGGAGCTTTCGTCCGCCTCGAATGCTCTCGGGCGCGAACCAACACCGGACGCCATTCCGTTGGAGATCACCGTAGAGCTTTCTTGCGAATGCATCATCTCGTGCTGAATAGCTGATGAAGAACCGATATCGCGCCGGGGACCCCAGCAACTGTGGCAGTGCCCGGATGTATTCCTCTTCTAGGCCACACCCACGCAGGAATGTCTCCGGAAGTGGCCACGAGTTGCGTAGCGTGAAGTGGTCGAGGACACTGAACGCATCGTGGCGGCAAGTCTCGAGCCCAGACGCTTCTGATAGCACCGCGTTTCCAAGCACGGTTTGGCTGAAGATGGAACCATCAAACTTCGCCCGGGTCAGATTGGCGCGCGTGAAGTCTACCTCACTCAAATCGGCGCCGGAGAAATCCGTGCCAACCGCTGACGCTGCGAACAGGCGAGCTCCTACGAGGCTCGCGCCCGTAAGGTCCGCGCCGTCTAGCGTCGAATTATCCGCCTCTGCACAGAAGAGATCGCAGCCAGCCAGGTTCGCCCCCCGAAAGTCCGTTCGGTGAATTCGTGCGCTTGTGAGCGTCGCATTCCTCAAGTTCCATTCACTCATGTCCCGACTGCTCAGATCAAGGCCGTCAAGACAGGGCCAGACATCTGGATTCCTGTTGCGCCACTCGGCCCACGCGTGTCTGCCCTGAGAGAAGACCTTCACGTGCTCGTCAAAGGCCATTGCCTATTGCTCCGCATAACAAACTGTGTGCGACATCAGTATACTTCATCATTAGACTTGAGTTCATCACTCTATCCCAAGCGCTTTCAATTCTTCCTCAGCCGGCATTCGCACCTTGGGATCGTCGCTCATATCCAACACCCTTTTGAAGTCATCAGCCGCCTTCCCTTTCTCACCCTTAGCGAGTGGAAACTACGGTTGAAATCGGCCATGTGGATTGTCATTGCCTATATGGCAGGCTTGAGTCTAAACCTGCTCCAAGGCCGTTTCGACTATATTTCCGAGGCAGCGGGGCACTTCTCAGCCGGCAACCTCGCCCCTCGCATGGCACTGGGAGTCGTACTTCCACTGTTTATGGCCGGTATCCCGGAAGAAGTTGTGTACAGAGGAGGTCTTCAGACACGTCTTGAGCTACTGTTCGGGCGAGTGGCCGCTATCTGTATCACCGTATTGTTGTTTACCGCCTGGCATTTGCCCACTCGATTTCTGCTATCCCAAGGGGTTGAAGGTCGTGCAGGCGATTTACGTTCCGTATTACTCGGCACAGGAGTGCCTGTCTTGATGGTTGGATTGATCTTTGGCATACTCTGGGACCGATATCGAAGTCTCCCTCCACTCATTGCATTCCATTGGGGAATCGATACATTGCCTACAGTCATCTCATTGCTAGGCATTGGTTACTAATGCTGGCAAAACGGCTTCGAGCATTCTTCTGTGGGAATTGGAACATGATAAAGTTCTTGTTTGCACTTCATGCTCGCGATGGTATAATGGC
Source organism: Anaerolineales bacterium (assembly GCA_024643945.1). The sequence continues at coordinate 520 of JAHELX010000723.1, read as the reverse complement.
TCATTGGGCGAAGCCTGAGCAGCGAGCGTCAGCGAGCGTCTATGAGAATCCGCGGGGACCGTCAAGGAGAAAAGCGACCATGACAGAGGCGTCGGAAGCTATTTTGAAGGTGATTCGGGACAGCCTGCCCAAGGCAGCAGTGCCCGAGGCTGGACACGAGCGCCCGGTCCGTCCCTCACCCCCAGCCGGCACGCCGCAGGCCCGCATCGACCCGATCCGCTTGCGTGATGCTTTCGTGGCCGAAGTGCACGCCCTGTCAGGCCGGGCCTATACCCCCGCCGGCCAGGCCCAAGCTATGGAGATCCTCTTGGACATCGTCCGGGCGTCTGGGGCCGAGACGGCTCTCGCCTGGGACGAGGAATATCTGCCCATCCCCGGCGTCCGCGAAGCATTGACGGCAGCCGGCGTGCACATCCTCGATGCGACGCTGCCCGACGAGGAGGAGGCGCGCGGCGCGCGCCTGGGAGAACTGGAAGGGGCAACGGTCGGCGTCACCGGCGCCCTGGCCGGGCTGGCCGAC
>JAHELX010000107.1 GCA_024643945.1 Anaerolineales bacterium | reverse complement strand
ACTACAATGAGGTTCCTTTACAAGCAGAGCAGGCTCGTCAGATGGGGATCGATATACCTCTCATCGGCAGCGACTCGTGGGGGGGACTGGAACCGGCTGACCGCCAGGAATTGGATGGGGCGTTCTTTAGCACTCACTACGCCCCCGACATCGCCAACCAACAGGCGCAGGCCTTTATCGAAGCGTATCGTCAGGCCTACGGTCGGGTCCCGGACGATGTAGCAGCTCTCACTTATGATGCCTTTGGCCTTCTCTTCCAGGCTATTCAAAGCCAGGGCCAGGCCAACCCCGAGTCGATTCGCAATGGCCTTTCCAGTATCGAGCGCTTCGTTGGCGTTACCGGGAGTATGGATTATCGAGGCACTGGCGACCCGGTGAAAAGTGCTGTAGTCCTGCAAATCAAGGGGGGCAACTTCGTTTTTTATAAACAGGCCAGCCCATAACCTGACTGGTTGGGGCTTTCCTAAAGTCGGACATGTCATTCTGAGCGCAAGCGAAGAATCTCCGACTTTAGGAAAGCCCTGCCTGGGTGGTTTGTTGTCACAAGAGGTGCTCTCGGCAGCCGTCTAATCGGCTGCTGTGGAGGGGTGAGCTATGAAGTTTTTGAAAAAGAGTCTGATGGCCCGGCTCGTCATCTATTTTTTACTCCTGTCAGTGGTGGTCATGAGTCTGGTAGGATATATCACCTTCATTCGAGCCAGGGAAGCCCTTAAGCAATCAGCTTTCAACAGACTTGGCGCTATTGCCACTCTGAAAGAAGAGGAACTGAACCGTTGGATTGATGATCAACGCCAGGACCTTCTCTTCATCTCCCAGTTGTCAGAAGTACGGGACCAGGCAGAGATTCTGTTGAGCCACGAACCAACTGAACCAGAGTATCAGGATGCCTATGTTTTCCTTTCGAAATACCTGCTGTTCATAGGTGCCACTAAGACGGACTTGCAAGACATTTCTATCCTCACCGATGTGGGAGGCAAAATTGTCGTCTCGACCGATAAAGCCCACGAAGGTGAATACCGGGTCACCAGTCGTTTTTTCACCCAGGGGCGATTGGGTACCTTTGTGCAGAACGTTTATCCTTCGCCGGAGACGGGCAAGCCAACGCTGACCGTCGCCACTCCGTTGTTAGGCAGCACAGGCCAGCCATTGGGAGTGCTGGCGGCCCATCTGGACCTGGAAAATATGGAGAGCATCATCCTGGAGCGCACGGGGCTGGGCGCCAGCGGCGAAACTTACCTGGTAGACAAGCTCAACGTGTTTGTGTCAGAAGCTCACTTCGGGGGACAGGAATTTCCTCGAGGCGTTCATACCGAGGGTATTGATGCTGCCTTGAAGGGCGTAGACGGCTCTGGGCTTTACCTGAATTACAGCGGAGCGCCGGTTATCGGCGTGTATCGCTGGCTCGACGACCGCGAGATGGCTTTGCTGGCCGAGATGTATCAGGCCGAAGCCTTTGCCCCTGCCCGCCAGTTGGCCTGGACGATTCTTTTGATTGGCCTGGTCTCGGCAGGAGTGCTGGCGGTGGGAGTGTATCTGCTGGCGCGCCAGATCACCCGACCCATTTTGGCTATTGCCGGCGCAGCCACTCAGGTGGCCTCTGGCGACTTGACCCAGACGGCCCCTGTTCTCACCGAAGATGAGGTTGGGGTGCTAGCTCGCGCCTTTAACCGGATGACGGGCCAATTGCGTGACCTGGTCACGAGCCTGGAGCAACGCGTGGCCGACCGGACACGCGAATTGGAACGGCGGGCGACTCACTTGCAAGCGGCTGCCGACGTGGGCCACGCGGCCGTCTCTGTTCATAGTTTGGATGAACTGTTATCCCAGGTGACGCACCTCATCAGTGAACGCTTTGGCTTTTATCATATCGGTATATTTCTCTTGGATGAAAGTGGCGAATATGCCCGCCTTCAAGCGGCCGAGGGTGCAGGGGGGCAGCTAATGCTGGCCCGTGGCCACAAACTCAAGGTGGGTGAGCAGGGCATCGTCGGATATGTCGCGGCCACAGGCAAGGCCCGCATCGCCCTCGACGTGGGTCAGGATGCGGTGCACTTCAAAAATCCCTTCTTGCCTAACACCCGATCTGAGATGGCGCTGCCCCTCATCGTCGGTGGTCGCGTGTTAGGTGCCCTGGACGTACAGAGCACCGAAGAATCCGCTTTTACCCAGGAAGACATTGCCGTGCTGCAAGTGTTGGCTGACCAGGTAGCCATTGCTATTCACAATGCACAACTGTTTGAAGAGCTTCAGGCCAGCCTTATGGAGACCAGCAGGCTTTACCAGCGTTACAGTCAAGAGGCATGGTCTCGTATAACAGCCGGCAACATGCCGCATGGATACGAATACGACCGCGTGCGGGTCGTACCCACAGAGCTCTGGCTACCCTCCGAAATGGTTGCTCGGCTGCGGGCAGGCCAGGTCGTCACCTTGGAGGGCTTGACGACGGGCGATGGGGATGGAGCCAGGCGCTCGGCCTTGATTGCACCTATTGTGCTGCGTGACCAGGTGATCGGGGCCATCGGCTTCGAAGAGGACGACCCGGATCACCGATGGTCACCCGAAGAAGTTGCGCTCGTCGAGGCGGTAACTAGTCAAGTAGCCTTGGCTCTGGAAAATGCCCGGCTCTTTGAAGAGGCCCAGGCCCGTGCCGAGCGTGAGTGGCTGGTCGGCGACATCACCGATAAGATGCAGCGAGCCAACGATATGGACAGCCTGGTACAATACGCGCTTCAGGACCTGCAGTCGGCCTTTGGTGCCTCGTATGCGGCGGTGCACCTGGGAACAGAGGATGAACTGTTGGCGCGGCTAGATGAGAATTCTTGACCTTTGAGTTACTCCAAGAGGAGAGAGGACGAATGGGCGGTATCGCGGGTGTCATTGATCTGGCGGGAAATCGAGAAGTCCCGCCGCAGACGCTGGGCCACATGCTGCGCCTGATGGCCCATCGGGGTCTGGCTGGTGAGACCACCCGGCATCAGCCGGGCATTGCTATGGGGGTGCGTTATAGCTATCCGCCGGCATCTCCCACAGATGAACAGCCGTTTGTGAGTGCAGATAAAAGTGTATGGGCTGTGCTAGATGGTCGTATCTTTAATCGCGCGGAACTTCGGTCCAAGCTGATAGGCAAGGGGTATCAGTTTGTAAGTCAATCGGATGCCGAGTTGATTACGCACTTGTACGAATGGGCCGGTTTGGATTGTCTGGCGCAATTGGAGGGAGAATTCGTGCTGCTGATCTGGGATGGGCGACAGCGACGGCTGTTTGCGGCCCGCGATCGCCTGGGGGTGCGCCATCTGTTCTACGCGCTGCAAGACGGGATAATCTATTTTGCCTCCGAGATCAAAGCCATTTTGGCCAGCGGGGGTGTGGAACGACGCCTTGACCTGAAAGCAGTGGATCAAGTGCTGTTCATGAATTGCCCGGTGGCACCACGTACGATGTTTGAAGGGGTGTCGGCTTTGCCGGCAGGCCATTTTCTGCTGGCCCAGAATGGCCAGGTAGCGCACCAGGCGTATTGGGACCTGGAATTCACATCGGAGACACCGGAGATGCATCGCGAAGAGGAGTATCGGCACCAACTGTTGTCGCTGTTGCGCGAGGCCGTGCGCGTTCGCATACCGCCTGACCGACCCGTGGGCGTCTATCTCAGTGGTGGCCTGGACTCCTCAACCGTCACCGCGTTGATGCGCCAAAACGGCGTAGAAGATCTTTCTGCCTATTTTGCTGACTTTGCACTGCCGGCCTACACCGAACGGCCCCATGCAGAGCAGGCAGCCGGTGCTCTGGGAGTGTCGCTTAACGTGGTTGAGATGTCGTTCCGGCGCATTGCAGAAAGCTTTCCCAGGTTGATCTGGCACGGCGAAGCGCCACTGGTTTTGGCGGAGGCCGCGTCTCTATTGCCGTTGGCGCAACGGGCAGCCCAGGACGTGAGCGTGGTGCTCAACGGAGAGGGCGGCGACGAGTTGCTGGCCGGCTATGTCTTTAACGAGTGGGATCGCATCTACCAAAAATTACAGCGTTTCCCCTTGTCACTGACCTTGCCGTTGATACGTGCTGCCTTGCCCGGATTGGGCTTCCCTAAGGCATTTGTCCTGTCTGGTGAGGAACAGCGCCTGGCGCGTGAACACTTTGGCTGCTTCCCAGCTCCTTTGTATTACAACTACACCGTGCGCGAGGTGACGGCCTATTATTCAAAGGATATGCGGGCTCAACTACGCGGCTATTGCCCGGAAGCCGACATCGCTCAGACATTGAACGCAGAACGTATGGCCCGCTGGGATCCACTCAGCCAATCTTTATACTTTTCGACCAAAGTGAATTTGCCCAACTATTTGCTGGGACCCCACGGCGACCGGGCTGCGGCTGCGGCGGGAGTAGAAGCCTTTTTCCCATTCCTGGATCATCACCTGATGGAATTTGCGGCGCATTTACCCAACGATCTCAAACTGCGTGGCAGAGAGGAAAAATACCTGTTGAAGCGCGCGGTGGAAGAGATTCTACCGGGTCAGATCGTACGTCGCAAAAAAAGCCCTATGACCTCACCTACTTCGCCTGCTTTCCTGGGCCCTGATGCGCTAGCTTATGCGCAACGCTTGCTCTCGCCTCCGGTCATTGGGGAAAAAGGATATTTTGATGGTCAGCGAGTCTCTCAGATGGTCAAGCGATTGCAGCAGCGTGATTTGTCTAAGGATCGTAACAATCGGACGGATGTGATGTTATCGTTCCCACTCGTTGGCGTGTTGTCGGTCCAGATCTTTGACGAGCTCTTTATTAGTGATTTCTACGAAGAGCCACCTGTTTGGAACTGAGGATATGTTTCGGGAGTCACAAGAATCTCCGGGAGTAACATGATGATAGAATGGTTTCGTCAGCTTATCATCCCCCATTTTGACGATGAGGAACTCAACCAACGCGCATTCAACCTGAACGTGATCCTGTTTACCACCTTCATAGTAATGTTGTTGGGCATCGTAGCTATGCTGTTGCAGATCGGCAAACGGACGCCATCGTACGTGGTTAGTAATAGCGTGTTCATTGCAATAGCGACCCTGATTGTAGTGCTGTGTTACTATCTGGCACGCAAGGGTCGTGTCCAGGTGGCCAGCATTATCTTCATCGCAATGATGACGATAATATGCACTGGAGCAGTTATCGTGGGGGGGACGCAAGGAGCTCTCCCGGTCATTCTGATCATTCCGATCGCCACCGCTGGCGTTACGTTGGGTACTGGCGTCAGCCTGGCTCTGGCTTTCTGGAGCTTAGCCACCTTGCTGGCCAGTGGTTTTCTGGAGATCAGTGGCATTCTCAAAGTCGCATATCCCGCGCCTGAGGCAACGATTTTGTTGAATATGTTCGATGTGGGATTTGGTTTTTTCTTCGTCACGATGGGGGTCTGGCTGGCGGGCTACAGCCTGCGGCTTGCATTGGAGCGTACCCGACAGGCAGTTGTGGAAGCCGACCGCTATCGTCAGGAACTGGAGATAAGCCTTGTGGCAGAGCAGGCGATTCGCGATCGCTTGCAGCGAGCAATCGGCCAATACTCGGCCTTCTTGGAGCGGATCGGACAGGGGGATTATGAGGCTCGTCTCTCGTTGACCGAAGAGGACGAAAACCTGATCACGTTGGAACAGCATATCAACGTGACGGTTGATATGCTGGTGGAAGCCCTGACGCAGTCAAGGACTGCACTGCAAGAAACCGAGGCTACCCAGCGCCGTTACTTGCGCCAGTCCTGGCGTGACTACGTACGTTCCAAACCTGCTACAGATTTTGAGCTTTTCCAGCCAGAGGTAACGATTCCGCGGGAAGAGTTGCTGCCAGCATTTAGAGAGGCAGTGACCCAGCGTCGCCCCCTGACGTTAGCGGGGCATAAGAGCCGGGAAGGGGCGGACGGGGTAGAGCCATATACTGCCGTAGTCACCCCGATCACGTTGCGGGGTGAAGTTGTCGGCACCCTGGGTATCTGCCGAGAGACCGCGGAACGCCCTTGGACTGAGGAGGAGCGCGCCGTAATAGAAGCCGTGGCGCAACGCTTGGCGCTGGCTGCCGAGAATCTGCGGCTGTTTGAGAACGTGCAGCGCCGCGCCGCCCGCGAGCAGTTGGCGCGCGAGCTCACCGACAAAATGCGCCGCGCTGCTAATGTAGATGCATTGCTGCAAACCACGCTCCGCGAGATGGCGGCTGCTCTGAGCACGTCTAATGCCTTTGTGCAGTTAAGTGTGCCATCGGAGTTGGCGGGGAATGGGGGCGAGGGCGAGATGCAGTCACCAGTTCAGGCGGAGTGACCGGGGGTGTGGCAAGTGACAAGCCGGTGAATGCTCGAGGTCTGGGGGGGCCAAGCGGCTGAGCGCTGCGCATTGATCTACCCGGATACAATTTTGCAGACAGGAATCCAAGCATTGGCTAAAGTGCTGGGTGCGTTGCACCCCTTCGTGTGGCCCACTACAGCACTAAAGCCAGCCAACACAGAAGATATGGAGGTCATTAAATGGACACTGGTAGAAACATTGAGACCATCAGGGCAGGGTTCAACGCGGGTACTCGAAGGGTAGAGGCCGGCCGAGCAACCGTCAGCCGACGCGAATTCCTGCGCTGGGCCGCCGGAATCAGTGGAATAGCTGCCCTGGGCACCTTTTTGCCCGGCTGTGGGCCAACTGCATCTGTGGCAACGCCGACACCGATTCCGGCCAAGTCACGGAAGTTGGTCATGGGCACCTCAGTCGATATATACACTGTAGACCCCGCGGTAGGCTTCGACTACGCTATCAGCAGTAGCTTGAAAGGTCTCTACGACGCTCTCTTTCGCCATGTTGGCAATCCCCCCAAGGCCGTACCTTGGCTGGCTGAGAGCTATGAGGTCTCAGAGGATGCCACCGAGTGGACCTTCAAATTGGTGCAAAATGCCGTTTTCCATGATGGCTCTCCAGTGACAGCAGCGGCGGTAAAGTTTTCTGCCGAGCGCCTGCTGAATATTGGCAAAGGCCCGGCAAGCCTGTTCGCAGGTATTATGGATGGAAATAGCGTAAGCGTGCTTGATGACCACACGCTGAAGATCAAACTCCTGCAACCCTTTGGCCCCTTCTTGAACACACTGCCCTGGCTCTTTGTCGTCAACCCCAAGCTGGTGCAGGCCAACGCTGGCGACGATCATGGGCAAACCTGGCTGACAGATCACGAGGCTGGCTCTGGTCCCTTCACTATGGGAGAGTGGAAGCCAGGGGAACTCTATGAGTTTAAGGCTGTCCCCGGTTACTGGAAGGGCTGGCCCACGGAGAGTCACCTGACGGCCTATGTGCGCAAAGTCATTGAAGACGCTGCGGCCAGGACGCAGGCTCTGGAGCAGGGTGAAGTGGACATGGCCGATTGGATGTTGCCCGAAGACCAGCTCCGTCTCAAAGAGCTGCCGGGCTTCTGGATAGTGGAGGAGCCGTCTCTGCGGATCTACGAGATCAAACTTAACAACCAGGACGGGTATACGGCGGACCTCCATGTTAGAAAGGCTATCTCCTACGCTGTTGACTATCAGGCTATTCAAGAGATCTGGGGGGGGCGTGCTGTCTTGCTGGACGGGCCATTGCCACCTGGCCTGGAGTGGGCCGCCAAGGATCTTCAGGTCTATCGCCTCGATCTGGAAAAAGCCAGGGCAGAGTTAGCTCAATCGCCATGGCCCGAGGGGGACTTCGATTTGGACTACGTATACGTGAGTGGCCTGGAAGAGGAACGCAAGACGGGTGAACTCCTGCGCGATCAGTTGGCCAAGGTTAACATCAGAGTTAATGTCATCCCTATGGCGTGGGCTGACGCTGTTAGCGCCTTTAAGAACCCCAAAACATCGCCGCCTGTGTTCCCTGTCTACTACGACGGTGCCTACCCTGATCCAGACAATTATCTATGGTCAGGTTATCATTCCTCCCAGGCGGGAGAGTGGACGAATCCTGGTCACTATCAGAACCCCCAAATGGATGACTTGCTGGAACGAGCGCGGGCGACCGTGGACGCGGCAGAACGCAAGGATCTCTACCGCCAGGCTCAACAGTTGGCCCTGGATGACGCCGTGAATATCTTTGGCGTCTCTATCCCAGACTTTCATGTCTACAGTCAGGCCGTCCAGGGGGTCAATTACTGTCCGACGACAGGTGGTGCCGAGGATTTTTATTGGTTTCGACTTGAAGGTTGAACGCTTGTCCCTTGGACTAAGAACGAAGATATGGACGCGTCTACGAGCTGGGGAAGGAGACAAGAGTTGGCTCAATTCGTAGGTTTTCGGCTATGCTTTTGGAGAGACAGACACAAGATCTCGACGCGGACGGCTGAATTGAGCAGCGGTGAGGCAGTTCCCCAGCGGCCAGATGTGTTCAGGAGAGACGGATCATGAAATGGACTGTCGGACGAAGACTAATGGTGTCCTTTTTCCTCCTGGCGGTATTGATGGCTGCCATTGGGGCTTTCAGCCTCTATAATCTGAGACAGCTCAATGCCAGTACAGAGGAGATTTTGCTAGAACACCAACCTTCCCTGACTGATATGGCAACCATAGAGAGCAGCGCGCTATTTCATAGCTTGAAAGTGGACCAATACGTCACCACTGGCAACAGGGCTCATCTGCGTGCCGTTGAGGATCTGCACGACCGGGTTGAGGCAAGTCTGACGGATCTCGAAGCCAGTGCCCATAGCCCTGAAGATCAGCAGCTCGTTCAGAAGATTAGGGAAGCTTACGAGACATATGTCTCTCTATCAGACGAACTGCAGACCTTCTACCAGCTTCATCCCGATGATACGGCAAGCATTGAAGGCAGACAGATGAGAGTTTCCGCCCTATTGGAAAACGCTCTCTTGGCCAACGCAGATGCCCTGTACGAGGCTAAGCAAACCGAGGCCCAGGCGTTGATTCAGGCCAATAGGGAGCTGTATCTGGCCTATGTCAGGATCACTGTGATATCGAGTCTGGTTCTGACGCTGCTGGCTATTGGTTTGAGCATCTTCATCAGCCGGTCCATCATCCTTCCCATTGGGCAGTTAGTAGGGGCAACCCAGAGAATTGCCGGCGGGGATCTGGCGGCAAGAGCTCAAGTGGAGACAGGTGATGAGATCGGGACTTTGGCGGGCACTTTCAACGCCATGGCTGCTCAGTTGCAGGAGGTGATCGGGACTTTGGAGCAGCGCGTGGCAGAGCGCACACAAGGCTTAAAAACGGCGGCCGAAGTCGCCCGTGCCACCACTTCGGTACTCGATCCCGACCAACTGCTACGTCAGGTGGTGGACCTGGCCCGCAAGCGATTCAATCTATATTACGTGGGCCTGTTCCTCCTCGACCAAGAGCGTAAGTTCGCCGTACTGCGTGCTGGCACGGGTGAGGCTGGTCAGCAAATGTTGGCGCAGGGGCACAATCTGGAGGTAGGGGGCGATTCGATGATCGGCCAATGCGTAGCCAGGAGCGAGGCTCGGATCGCCCTGGACGTGGGTGAGGAAGCCGCTCGCTTTGACAACCCGTTCCTGCCGGCGACACGTTCGGAGATGGCATTGCCACTCCGTTCGAGGGGGCGGGTCATCGGCGCTATGACTGTGCAGAGTGTGGAAGAGGCAGCCTTTGACGATGCAGATATCGCTGTGATGCAGACGATGGCCGACCAGGTAGCAGTAGCCATTGACAACGCCCAACTCTTCGCCCAGACCCAGGCCGCACTGCAGGAAATGGAGGCTACCCAACGGCGCTATCTAGGCCAGGCATGGAGTGAATACGCGCACAGTGGGGCGGTCAGTGGCTATGAGTATTCTAAAGAGTATGGGCAGACCCAAGCCGAGGTGGTGCCTCTCGGCGATGAGGCCTTGCCCGAAGTTCAACAGGCGATAATGGAGTTACGCTCGGTGGTAGGGAACAGTGACGGTGATCCCGGCCAGGCAAGAGAATCCTCTTCGACCGTTTTGGTGGCCCCCATTGTGCTGCGCGGCCAACCTATCGGCGCGTTGGGATTCAGGCATGGGGAGAGAGATCGACAGTGGAGCGCCGACGACGTGGCCTTGGCCGAGACGATTGCTGAAGAATTGGCCTTGGCGTTGGAAAACACCCGCTTATTAGAAGAGACCCAGCGCCGTGCCGCCCGCGAGCAATTGATTGGCCAGGTTACGGCCCGCATGCGCGAGTCGCTGGATTTGGAGACTATACTCAAGACAGCGGCGGGCGAGATGCGCCAGGTACTGGGATTGAATAGACTTTTAGTCCGTCTCGCGACGGAAGAGACGCACAACGAGTCGGCCCCTCACTGAGAACTGTCTGCGGCATAGCCAGGGAGCTTGGAATGTGGCTCAAAGGTCGCCGTTGAGGAGTGCGTTTTCCAAGGAGTTGGGTTGATTATGGGTAATCATGAATTGAACCAGCAGCCCGAGAACCATTTCTCCGACCCTGGCCTCGGTCTGGAGCCGGACCAGAGGCCGAGGGAAAGATTACTGGGTAGATTGATCGTAGGTCAGACCATAGCAGTTTCGTTTCTGACAGCCATAACCGCGATTGGTGGGTTGCTTACGCCTGAGTCTGGCCTGTACGCTTTGATACCTCTGGGAGCGATCGCTGTGGTCGTGGGCTTGGTGTCTTATTGGCTGTTTCGGCGCGGTTTATTCGAATTGGGAAGCTACATTTTGCTGATAGGCACCTCTGTGGCCATCACGTCGAATGTATATGTCCGTGGCTACCAAGATTCCTCAGGGATATACTATCTGTGGCCCATCCTGGGGGCGGTCACCCTCCTGGAGGCCAGGGGAGGCATATTGGTAGCGATTATCTCAGCCATCTTTTACTTAATTTTGGTTGCTCTCCAGCGGTTTGGCTACCAGATACCTCCACTCCCCTACGATCCTCAGAGGGAAGTAATGTTGACCGTTGGTTCCAGGTTGCTTATGTTCTTTTTGCTGGCCTTTCTGGGGTGGCTGACTAGCCAGAACCTCCGTCGCGCGCTGCAGCAAGCTCGCCAGGCAGCTTGGAGATGGCGAGATCTCAATGAAACTCTGGAGCAACGCGTGGCCGACCGCACCCGGGATTTGGAACGCCGCGCCCGCTACCTGGAAACGACTGCCAGGGTCGCCCGGGACACGTCGTTGGTGCTGAAGCTGGAGGACCTACTCACGGGGGTCGTGACATTGGTCAGCGAGCAGTTTGGCTTTTATCATGCCGGCATTTTTCTGCTGGATCCCGCTGGCGAGTGGGCGGTGTTGCAGGCTGCCTCCAGCGAGGGGGGGCGGCGGATGTTAGCGGGGGGTCACCGATTGCGCGTGGGGGAAGAGGGTATCGTGGGCTACGTGACCGGTCGGGGAGAGCCGCGTATTGCCCTGGACGTGGGAGCGGACGCGGTGTTCTTCGACAACCCGTATTTGCCGGACACGCGTTCCGAGATGGCGCTGCCGTTGTGGGCACGGGGCGAGATTATTGGGGCGTTGGACGTGCAGAGCAAGGAGCCGCAGGCCTTCGGCGATGAGGATGTGGCTGTGTTACAGACGCTGGCCGATCAGGTGGCGATGGCGATCGGCAATGCCCGGCTTTTCCAGCGGGCGCAAGAGAGCCTGGAGGCTGAGCGACGTGCCTATGGCAAGACCAGTCGTGAGGCGTGGGGAGAACTGCTCCGTGCCCAACCTGACTTGGGCTTCCTCAGCGACCGGCAGGGTATCTTCCCGGTCGGTGATCTGTGGGAGTCACAGATGGAGCTCGTGCTGCGGACAGGAGAGGCCACGCCGGGCGATAGAGATGGCAGAACCATGGCCATTCCGATCAAGGTGCGAGGTCAGGTCATCGGCGTAGTTGATGCACAAAAGCCTGGCGAGAGCAATGAGTGGACAGCCGAAGAGGTCGCACTAATGGGGACATTGGCCGAACAGTTGGGCATAGCCCTGGAGAGTGCACGCCTATATCAGGACACGCAGCGCCGTGCAGAGCGTGAACGGTTGACGGGCCAGGTCGCGAGCCGCATGCGCGAAACATTGGACGTGGACAGTGTCTTGAAAACCGCCGTGCGCGAGATCGGTCAGGCACTGCAATTGCACGATATGTCTATTCGATTAGAGATGGATCGCGATTCAGCCTAAGAAAGGGAACAATCCCGCTTGTTCGGGGGTGCTGAGTGATACGATCTGCCGGCTTATTTCCGCTGAGGAGTATTGAGAGGGGTAAAGGGTCGTGAAGAGTATTGTTGAGTGGTACCTCAGGGTCCATGCGGACGACGAACTGGTAGTTCAGAGGGGGCAACGCCTCATTATACTCATGCTGGTGTTAGGCGTTGCTGATTTGCTAGTTATATTGCAGGACATCGTCACTGAGACTGCCACGCCATCTATTCTAACTGCAGAGCTGCTGGGTTTGGCCATATTCTGTGTGCTCTATTGGTACACGCGGCGCGGTCATCGCTGGCCACCTTATGGGTTTTTGGCTATCGTGGCGCTTAGCGCACCTTACGTCGTGCGGGAGAATCTTGTGAGCCCCTTGGCTCTGGTGGTTGCACTCCCCGTGGCGGTGGTCCCGCTCATTGTCGCTCCCTGGCTCTCCTTCCTGCTGGCGGCTGTAGAAATTGTCATACTGTACGGGCTGGGTCTTGCCTCTTATCCATTTTACTCCGTGGTGGCCATTGTTCTTGGACTCTTGGGGGCGGTTTCCTGGCTGGCCAGTTCGAGCCTTGAGAATGCATTGAAAGAGGCCCATCGCAACGCAAATGCCCTGACCGCGACCAATCGTGAGTTGGAGACTAGCCGTGACACACTTCAGACCCAAACTGATGACCTGACGCGTCGTGCCCGCTACCTGGAGGCGACTGCCACAGTGGCCCGGGACGCGGCTTCGGTGCTGGACCTACAGGATCTGCTTACGCGGGTTGTAACCTTGGTCAGCGAGCGGTTTGGCTTTTACCACGTCGGCATCTTTCTGGTGGATCCCAGCGGCGAGTG
>JAHELX010000722.1 GCA_024643945.1 Anaerolineales bacterium | reverse complement strand
TAGAACCCGCCCCGGCCCTGGCCCATTTGCACCAGCCACGGCCATACGTCGGCGGCGGAGGCCCGGATGGTGACCGAGCGTGTCGTCCCATATCGGGGACCCAGCTGGGGCCCCTGAACCTCAGCCTCGCTCGCGCCCCACCTCATATGCCATGGCCGGATGAGGGACAGATATGCCGCGAAGGCGGCCACTCCTGCTATTCCCGTTCCAATGATTCTTGATGTAAATCTGTTGTCCGACATCTTTTCTTCACCCAGCGTCGTAGGCCGCAGTCGCCGTCGGCAAAACTTGGGTGACGCGATGACCTGCGGCAGGCAATCCCACCAAGATGGCGCTGATCACTTCGTCACGCGAAGCACCTGCCTGCTTGGCTGTCTCAACGTGAAAAAGGAGTCCGCTTTCGAGACGCAAAGCGGCAAGTACCGCCAGGTACGCCAACGCGGCGGTCTTTTTGTCCAACGCACTGGCACTGGCGAGACCTTGAACTGCCGCGCTCCACGCCTGGGCATGGTGTGGCGCTTCGCTCATGAAAGTCTGAAACGCTCTGCTTACTAAGGGCTGTTGGTCACTCATATTCTCTCTCCTTATCTTTGAAATGCTCCATTTGCTCCCTCACTGCTACCGAAAATGAAATGCTAATTCGCATCCCCTCCTAGAAGAAACGCAAGATCGAAGTGGCAGGCTGGCGGTGCTTCAGTCCCCCATACCACAGGCACAGCGGGTATACAATCAGCAGGCCCAGCAGCCAATAGGGATACATTTGAGGGATGCTGGTGCCGCCAGGGACCAACAACAAGCCAAGTCCGGCGTATAAGAAGAGGTGGGTAAGGTAAAAGAACAGCGGCGCTCGTCCAAACACGACCAGTGGCCGGAAGTATCCCTGCCATTCTTCACTAACTCGGGCGAACAGCCCCATGATGATCAGGTTTACCCCCATAGTCAAAAGGCTGAAAGTGATGCTGGGCGGGTATTTGACCACATTGAAGAAATCGATCCATGTACTTCCTGGACGCGGGCGGATGTTGCCGAAGCCGTCCAGGGTGCGCAGCACCAGAAAGGCCAGGAGAAATGCACCACCGAGCACGAGCGCCCGTCCGAACGCTCTTCGACTGTCATCCACCAGCCAGTGCCCGAAGACTATGCCAAAAGTGGCCAGGCCCAACCAGGGAAGGACCGGGTAATTAACCCACAGCTCACGGTTCCCGCCGGGGACCAGTAACAGCCGCTTGAAGAGTTGAAGGGCCTGATCCCACTGGCTGGGATCGGGGGTCAGTAGCTCAGTGCCCAAAACCAGAACGGCGGTCAGCGCCAGCAGATACCCTGGCTTGAGCCATACCAGGGCACTGCTCACGATCATCGTACTGCCCAGGGCAAACAATACGCCAATGTAAATATCCAACCCCCAGCCTCCCGGCGACAGTTCCCAGGCGCGATTGACTACCAGCAATTGCAGCGCCATTAGCAGCCCGCCGCGGATCAAGAAGTACCGGACGATGGCCCATCTGCTCCAGCCACTTTGCCGGCGCGCATGGGCAAACAGCACCATCCCGGCACCCATCAAGAAGAAAAAGCCTGGCGCGGCCAGATGGGTTACCAGGCGGGTGAGGAAAGCCAGGCCGTCGTGATAAACGGGAAAACCCCCTCCCCAATACTCGCCCGAAGAATGCTGCTGGGCGATGAAGTGGTTGGCGTGGTCAACGGCCATCAAGACCATGATCAGGCCGCGCAGCCCGTCGAGTGGGACGAGGCGCGAGGCTTTGGAACTAATCTTCTCGGACGTTTGGCTTTCCTGTTTTGCAGGCACGATTTCGTTCCCCTTAAGCGGGGCCAGCAAATGTTGGGTGGCAAAGATCACGGACGACCGAAATCTGACCCTGACAGCTTATTCGTTGTGCCTTTACTCAGCATCGTACGCTGCAATCGCCGTCGGCAAGACTTGTGTCACGCCGTGGCCTGCGGCAGGCAAGCCGATCAAGATGGCACTGATCACCTCCTCCCGCGAAGCGCCAGCCTGTTTGGCTGACTGAACGTGGAAAGGGACTCCACTCTCGAGGCGCAAGGCGGCCAGAACAGCCAGATAAGCCAATGCCCTGGTTTTCTCCTCCAACGCACTCGCGCCAGCGAGGCCTTGGACCGCCGTGCTCCATGCCTGGGCATGTTGCGGCGCTTCACTCATAAAGGCCTGAAAGGCCTTGCTAATTAGAGATTGCTGATCACTCATGTTCTCTCTCCTTCAGGTTATGCATTGGGGGTACGTAACTACTCAGCCTGAAGGTGCCCGGCACTTCATTGGCAGAAACGCACTATGTACGAGCCCCTGTCAGACACCAGATTGCGACCTCAAGACCGCAAAAGTGCCGGGCACCTAAGTAGTGTTACCATTCAGCTACCAGATGCCTGGCAGCAGGCGGTAGCGCGTCTGCTGAGCATACTCAGTGTAGCCGGGCAATTCCTCGTGCAGCGTCTTATCTTCCAGCGCTGTCCGCACCAGGGTGAGTAAGGCTGCCAGCCCACCCGGGATGAGCGCCCACCATGAGCCAAGCATGATCGGCGTGGCCAGCTCGAAGGCAAACGTCCCGACGTAAGCCGGGTGACGCACGTACCGGTAAGGGCCACCGCTGGCGACAGCGTGACCCCGGTCTTCCTGGATACGCACAACCATCGAGAAGAAGGCGTTCGTGGCCATGGCCCAGGTCCCCAGGGCGTATCCCAGCGCGGCAATAACCAATGCGGCGATCTGAAGCGCGAGGGGCATTTGCCCCGTCCACCCGAAGCGTACATCTAACCCGGCCAGGATGTGCTTGGCGATCGTGGTCAGGCCGATAATGCTGAGAATCACCGTATCCCAGGTCTTGATGCCTTTCCTGCGCGTGGCACGTTCGACCAGCAATTCCGGGCTTCTCGGAATCAGGATCAACGCATTGGCACCAACCCAGATGGCGTAGATCCCAACCAGGGCCCATCCCCACACCCAGTCCAGGCGGCCGGCAGGGATAAACAGTGTCGCTGCCACAAACAGCACGCCCATCACTTCCCTTATCAGCCATCTCGTAACTCCACGGGTCGTTTCCGATTGGCGTTCCAACTGCTCAGCAGAGGTATTGGTATCCATATCAAGATTCTCGCTCACTGGGTTTCCCTCCGATTCCGTATTGACTGATCCCAGTTTGGTTTTGGGTCACACAGCGCGCCTATGTGATCCCGAAAGCCCCACTTGCAAGATCGTCTAAAATCTCACATTCGTCTCGCGCTTCTCATCTATCTATGTGATTTCGTAGCGGTGTTCAAAAGAGGTGGTGCCCAGGCTTTTGTCCTATTGCCGCCATCCTGTCGCCAGGCGTCGCCAGTTAAACGAAGCATTGGACAGCAGGTTATCAGCGCGGAAGAAACGCCCCGCCCACAGCACCATCAGATAGGTAGTGCCAGCCAATCCCAGCAGGCTGAC
>JAHELX010000721.1 GCA_024643945.1 Anaerolineales bacterium | reverse complement strand
GCTTTGAAGTTCAGGCACTACGTCACCTCATTAATGGATGGAGAGTTCCCGGAACGCGCTTAAAGCCGATTGGCTTACGCTTACGCACTACGCAGTACGCGCCGTCCCGTTTCGCTTGAGCAGCATCATTGACTTTCCGAGCCGTCTCGATGCTGCGAGTTGACTTTGACGCTGGGCGCCGGGACGCCAGGCGGAGTGGATATCCAGGCCTGCATTCTATTTTGCGAGGACCTGTCCCAATTCCGTCACCGACCTGATGGTCAGGTCAGGCGCATGCTGTGGCGTTGGCGGACTTAGCTGACTATACTCACCCGCGCGCCGGCACACCCTGACGGTGACCATGCCGAGCTGGCGGGCGCCGAGAAAGTCTTTGAGGGGGTTGTCGGCCACGTACATGGACCGGGCGGCCTCGCATGCCAGTCGCTCCAGCGCGATTTCAAAAGGTTTGGTGCTGGGCTTCCACGCCGCGCGCCCCCATGCGTCCGAGAAGACGACGGCGTCAAAGTAGTGGACCAGGCCCAGGGCAGCCAACTTGCGCTGCTGTACCCTTAGATAGCCGTCGCTGACCAGGCCGAGGCGATAGCGTCGCTGGAGCGACGCCAGCATATCCGGAACCTCGGGAAAGGGTACTAACGCCGGTTGGTGCTCCCGGTAGACCTGCACCAGGTGTGAGACCAGTCCGCCGGGGGCCACCTCGTGAGCCGCCAGCCAGAGATTGAAGGTATCCCCCCGTCTGCCTTGCTCAAAGAGATGCTTCAACTCCGCGAACCCTTGCCCGGCGGGGATATCCAGGTGGGCCTCGGCCCAGGCGGCCACCGCCCGGAAGCCACTGAATACGTAAGCCTGCTCCGGATAGAGGGTGTCGTCCAGGTCAAAGACGATGGCTCGCCATCCGCTCACATTCGGCCTCGGTCAGGAAAAAGGATGCGTCGCAGCGGGTCATGTAAAGACCGGCCTGGTAACCTCCCAGCGGCGGGATTGGCACGGGGACCCCGGCCGCCCGCGCCAACAGCCAGCCAGGCGCGTCCACCCCGGCCGCAATTCCCAGTGGCACGCCGCCGCCCAGTCGGGCGTTAATCTCGGTGAAATGCGGCACCCCATCCTTCAGAATACACTGCACGGTGATGGGACCCACAGCGGGCAGCGCCCGGGCCACCTGGACACAGGCTTGCGTGATAGCCGGATCGTAGATGCTCACGCCTTTGGCCACCTCGCCCCAACGCACTTCGATGCGCTGGCGAGAGACGACGGCCAGGACCTCGCCCTCCAGATCACAAATGACGTCATTGGTGATCTCCGAGCCGGGCAGGTACTCCTGAATGATGGCATCCGGCACGTAATCCGAGAAGAAGACCAGCTCGCGTGCGTTGCGCACCTTGAAGGTGCCCTGGGCGGCGCTGCCGAAACGGGGCTTGATGAAGAGCGGATACTCAACCTGGGCCGGATCGAGTTGCCCCGGTAGCCAGGAGCGGGCTGCGGCCAGGCCCAGGCGGTGGAAGAACTGGTTCGTCTGCCACTTGTCGGCTGTGGTGGCGGCTGCCTCGGGCGAGACCACAGCCAGCCGGGCGCCCGTCGCCTCAATGGCGGCCCGATGCTGGGCCAACACCGGGATGTCCGGGTCAATCAGGGGGAAGACCAGATTGACTCGTTCCTGCCGGCAGATATCCACCAGCGCCGGGATGTAGTCGGGCGTGCTCAGACGGGGGACGATGTAAGGCCGGTCGGCTACTTGCAAAGCCGGCGCCAGCGGGTCGATGTCCAGAGCCACAATATCCCCATCCAGGCCCAGTGATTGGTAGGCGCGCCGAAAAGCTCGCAGCAATTCGACTCGCCGGCCGGCACTGGTGAAAAGTACGTTAACCTTTTTGTAAGCGTGCAGGTGACTCAACAAGATCCTCCGTGGCAGGAAAAGTTCAGTATTTATCGGCCACCACCTGTCCGTGCCCACCCGCGCGGATAATCGGGACTCTCATAACCATCCTTACGCGGCGCTAGGCGCCGGCCTCCAGGTCCATGCCGGCAGCATCGACCAGGCGCTCCAGCTCGGCCCGCCAGGCCCGGCGTCGCTGCTCGGTGCTGTAAAACACCTCGGCCGCGTTCTCCAGGAAGTCCGCCTGCCAGCGGGCCAGCAGGTCGGGCTCAACCCCGTACTCGCGGCAGGCCTGGGCCAGGCTCTTGACGCCGCTCAGGACGTCCAGTACCGCCCTGGCTTTGAGCTCCGGGCTGTAGTGCGGCCCCGGCCCGCCCGCCCCCGCTTTGGCGTGCCCGTTGGCCCCGTTGCCCCGGAACTCGCTCATGCTGGCGTGGCCCGGCTGGCAGATCCCCTCGCCGGCCAGCACCTTGCGCAGGGTGAGCAGGATGATCTTGATATCCAACAGCAGCGACCGGTTGTCCACGTACCACACGTCCATGGCCAGCCGATCGTCCCAGGCGACGCCGTTGCGGCCGTTGACCTGTGCCCAGCCGCTCAGGCCCGGCACCACCTCGTGGCGGCGCATCTGCTCGGGCGTGTAGCGGTTCAGGTAGGTCATCAGCAACGGGCGCGGCCCCACCAGGCTCATATCCCCTTTGAGCACGTTGAGCAGCTCGGGCAACTCGTCCAGGCTGGCCCGCCGCAGGAAGCGCCCGAAGTCCGTCAGCCGCTCGGCGTCGGGCAGCGGCCGGCCCCGCGCGTCGCGCGCGTTGGTCATGGTGCGCAACTTGAGCATGGCGAAGGGCTGGCCGTGCCGGCCGGCCCGCTGCTGGCGGAAGAGCGCCGGCCCGCCCAGCCTGAGGCACACCAGCAGGGCCAATAGCCCCAGGATCGGCGCCAGCAGCAGCAGGGCCGGGATGACCAGGGCCAGGTCCAGCAGGCGCTTGCCAAAGCTGCGATACCATGTAGAGGGGATCAGAATTGTTTTCATAGGGCTTGGTTTATTAAGGTGCGATGTTGAAGCTTACGTCTTGGTTTTCCGATGGCGCGGTGTAGAAGATACTGGCAGCGCATCAGACTGTGGATAGGTTTCTGGCAGCCAGCTCAGGCTGTGGCACTGCCAGGCCCTTTTCGCGTCATAGACGCGCACATTCAGCCCTGACTTTGTCAAAGACCGACCACTCTTTCAGGATCGTTGCGTCCTTCAACGGCAATTATGTGTAGCGTGTTTTCTTCCACACTGACTTCGTAACTGCAGTCTTCCATATTCGATGGTTCTTCTACAAAGTGGACAGTCTTTGACCGGAGGTAACCGGCAAAGCCGAGCGGTCCGCGCAGAATGACACGATCTGGTGCTACAAAATAGCTGTAAGCAGGGGTTTCTTTCTCGTCAGTTTGCTTATGCCAGCAGAGTGTCACCTCAGTTTCTGAGATATTGCCTAGCCATTTCTGTGTTGTACCAAAAAAGCTTTTGGAACGATTACTGACATCTAAGGCCAAGCTTACTTTTTCGTAGGTTCCAAATGCCAGCCAG
>JAHELX010000720.1 GCA_024643945.1 Anaerolineales bacterium | reverse complement strand
ACAGATAACCATGATGACCAATCATTGGTCTGCTTACCTCATTGGCATACCCATCAGAGCAAAGTTTTCGGATCGACCACCCTTCCCTCCTCCGCCGAACGATAACATGCATAGACCAAGGCCATCGTCTTGAGCGTCTCCGCCCCACTGGTTTCAAACTGAGCGCCACTCTCGAGGCAATCGATAAAGTGCTGCTGGGCGGCGACATGGCTTTCCGGCACAGTATCCTGGGTGAACTGCCACTGTTGGCGGTCGCCGTCTCTAACAAGACACAACGAGCCATCACAGGCCAGAACCAATGTCCCTTCACTTCCGTCAATTTCCAATCGCGGCGGCGCTACAGACCAGTTTCCCTCGGATCTATCCAGACCCGGCACCGGCACCGAAGCCCAGCTACTGTCGATCAGGCACGTCAGGTCTTTGTAGCCCAGCATGGTTAGCTGGACGTCTTCTCCCTTGACATGGGGGCTGACCCGGTGCAGCCTGGTGAAAACCGTCTCCGGCTCGCCGAACAGGTAGCGAAAGGTATCCAGGTAGTGGACTCCCATCTCATACGCGATCAGGCGCGGCATATCCCCCATGTAAGCTTGATCGTGCTCGAACCGGGGTAACGTCAATCTGGACCGCCTGTGAACCCTGGCAAGAAATGGTTTGCCCAGCGCATTGGAGGCGATTACCTCTTTGGCCTTGCGATACCAGGCCTGCCAACGGTAATTCTCATTGACCATCAGACGGACACCCACCCGGTCGCAAGACTCAACTACCTCGCGGGCCTCGTCCAGGCTGGTGCAGAAAGGCTTCTGGCACAGCACGGGCAAGCCCCGCTCGGCGGCCAGCCTGGTCAAAGCGGCGTGAGAGTAGGGGCGGGTACAAATATCGACGAAATCGATCTCGGCCTGGTCCAGCATGGTCTCAAAGTCGTCGAAAGCCTGCGGGATCCTGAAACGATCGACTATCGGCCCGCGCCGTTCCGGATGCCGGTCGCATAGGGCGACGATCCCGGCGTTTTTCACGCTGGCCCAGGCCATGAGCTGCACCTCGCTCCAGGCCCCGGCACCGATCATACCGCCACGCCAAACTCTCTTTGACATTGAAAAACTCCCCTCTCAATCACGCACCACCCTGCAACCCGGGCGCCCCACCGTTCTGCCGGGCAGGGATTATCTCCACATCTCTCTCAAGATCTCCAACTTGCGATCGGACAAGTACCCGTACATCTGGACCCACATGCCGTCAACCCGGCTATCTCGAATCAAAGCCACCATCCGCTTCCACTGCGCTTCAGGCAGATAGGCGTGAGCGAACGGGTAACAACAGGCCTGGCCGCCAACCTGGTCCGCCACTTCGTCGAGCCGAGCCCGGTAGACCTCCAGCCTGGCAGGATGGGGTTCTGTTGGGGACGGAATGTGATAATGGGCGAAGGAACGGGGCTCCAGATCATCTGGCAAGTTCATCCACTCGACCAATGCATCCAGGATCTCGGACTCGGAGCGTTCTGGATTCCACCCCAGAAGTGTTTGCCCATACCAGCGTGGCAGCACGGAATAATCAAAGGTGAATAGCTTGGGGGTGACTGCATTACACACTTCAGCCAGCCCTCGATAGTCCATACCACTCGAGTGATTCCAGGGCGGCGGCCATCCCCTGGCGGACAATGTAATCTTGTCAAATCCCAGGCTGTTCAGCGACTGCCTGAGCCGGCGATAGTAGTCAACTACACTGTGTGCCTTGAAGCGCAAGAATTGCAGCCAGCCAGGGTAACGAGCGAGCAGCTCCAGGAGTTCCGAGGGGTTGCGGGCCAGACGCCGCGAGCGTTCTAATTCCCTGGATGTGAGCGAGTGGAACCAGTTCCATAAGGCAGACACATCCCTCTTGACGAGATCCCAGTCGTACCCGTTTGTCCCCGCTGCTTCCTCACAATAAGGGCAGAAACAAGTAAAGTGATCTTCGAATTGGTAGGCACCAAACTCGCTCCAGTCCGGCATCAATCCGTCGATATCTTGATAGTGGTGCACAATGTCCTCCGCCAACGCCAGGGCATAGGCCTGGGCAGCCGGGGCATTCAGGCAGGCATTCAGCGCGACCCGGGGTGGCGTCGGGATAGACCCATCAACACATCTGGGCTGATCCTCCGGGCGAACCCCGGGCGGAAGAAAAGGATGGAACAGGATATGAACCTGCATTCCCCGCCTCTTGGCCTCGGCAATCATCTGGCCGGGAATAGTAGTATCCACCTCGGCCGGTACCGATCCTGTGGCCGGCTGATAGAGGCCGTGCGCATACAGGCTGAGATTGGGTTCATGCGAACTGTAGCTTTCCAGGTTGATCTCCTGTTTTCCCCACACGGGTCTGCCTAACACTCGCTCATAGCCATCCACGTGTAGGGGCGGAAAGCGGCGGCCCTTGCCGCGTTCTGCAGGACTGGCGACCTGCGGGATCGTGCAGATCCCCTTAGCTCCGACTGACTCCAGATTATCAAAGACCTGTTGTAAGCCCTCATTTTGGACATAGATGGGGTTGACAAAGATCCCCAGGAATCGCTGCATTCGGCTCCGTGTTCCACAAATCATAGCGTAGCCCCAGTTCGTCATCGCCACTTCGGTAGACAACGGTTCGTATGAATTCGTCGTCCACTGTATCCTCTATGGTGGCCAACTGTAGATAACTCAGGAAACCTTCGGGGGAAGCATACTCTGTACGCTCTGCCACCTCAACGACAAAGCCGGCCCTTAGATTTCCGCGCCAGTACGCCCCGCCCAGCAACGCATAATCCCAAAAACGCTTCTCAACGCCGCGGTAATTGTAGATACTCAGAAATAGCTCACCCAACGAACCACGCTCGAACAGAATCGGCGTGTCCCGGCTCAAACAAGTCGGATGCAAGGGTCGTATCCCTATGTAGACGGCGCCATCTTCAACGATGATCCAATCGCCCACCTGCATCGTATCGGACATGTGGTCCCACGCAACCTGTCGATCGTTCACCCAGACTCACTCGAGGGCGTCGCCTGATTGGAAGACGACCACGGTCTTGAGAGAAGCAACATAGGTATTGTATAGAGGAATGAGGGCATACAAGGCGATAGCCTTGTTGCGGAGTTGCACACCGGCGAAGTGTCCCTGGTCGAGGAAATTGGTTTCAGGTCGAAATGCAAATGAGCTAAGCGTGCCCCAGTGTTGGTCATTCACCACGTAGCGCGAATACATCACGCCCCAGCCGCCAGGCTGACCCGGGCGCGTATAATGAAGCATAAGATGATTTGCCATTTGTTCGATAGCCAGGATACCGGCACCTGTACTATAGGTACGGCTCGCGGTTCCTAAAGCGTAAGCTGGCGTAAGATACGTGGTGAGATCATACCCATCCGTGACGCTGGCGGTTTCACGCACCTCGCATGGCAAAGCCAATTCTTGATTCTCCAACCAGCTTGACACAAAAGTCGGCAGCCAGTGC
>JAHELX010000719.1 GCA_024643945.1 Anaerolineales bacterium | reverse complement strand
GTACGCGTCATCCCTTTTCCCCGGCTGTGGACCCACCTGCGCCTGGCGTGGGAAGTAAGCCGTCACCCTCCCGACGTGTTATTCATACCAGCACACGTGATGCCTCTGGTCTGTCCGGTCGCTGCTGCCGTCACCGTCCACGACCTGGGCTATCTGCATTACCCGGAGGCGCATCGCCCCCTGGACCGCTGGTATCTGGACTGGACCACGCGGCGTCATGCAGGTCGGGCTGCCCGCGTCGTCGCCGACTCGCAGGCGACCCGGGCTGACCTCATCCGCTACTATGGGGCTGATCCGGAGCGTATCGCCGTCGTCTACCCTGGTCGTGATGAGTCGTTGGCACGGGTGGACGATCCGGCGGCCATCGCCGCGGTCAAGGCGCGCTATGGCATCAGCCGCGATTATCTGCTGTACCTGGGAACGCTCCAGCCGCGCAAGAACCTGGTGCGCCTGGTGGAAGCCTTCGCGCGGCTCCCATCTCCGGCCTCAGCATACCAACTCGTCCTGGCCGGCAAGAGGGGTTGGCTCTATAATAATCTGTTCGCTCGCGTGGAGTCTCTGGGATTGAGCGGCCGCGTCCTCTTCCCCGGCTACGTGGCTGACGACGACAAAGCTGCCCTGATTAGCGGTGCGACGGCGCTGGTTTACCCGTCGCTGTACGAAGGCTTCGGCATGCCGGTGCTGGAAGCGATGGCCTGCGGTACGCCGGTGCTGACCTCAAACGTCTCGTCGCTGCCTGAGGCGGCCGGCGATGCTGCCCTGCTGGTCGATCCATTGGAGGTGGATGCCATTGCTATCGGAATGGCTCGCCTGACCGCTGATGCCGACCTGCGCCGCTCCCTGGTGGAAAAGGGTTACGCGCAGGTGGGTAAGTTCTCGTGGGCCGACGCGGCCCGCCAGGTATTAGAGGTGCTGGAGTCCCTTGTCCAACCATCAATCGGCTGCTGAGCTCTCCAGGGTGGACTCTCTGTTCGTGTTGGGAGTCCGCGTGGATTCTGTCACCTTCGACGAAGTCCTGGCTCGCATCGAGGCCTTCATCGCCGAGGATCGTCCGCATCAATTAGTGACTGTGAACCCGGAATTCGTGATGTCCGCCCAAACCGACGCTGAGTTCCGGCGTATCATCAATAGCTCAGCGTTGGCCCTGCCCGACGGAGTGGGCGTGTGGTGGGCCAGCCACCGCATGGGACGATCCTTGCCCGAACGGATTCCGGGCGTGGATCTGGTGGAGCGATTGGCTGCTCTGTCGGCGGAGCAGGGCTACCGGCTTTACTTTCTGGGGGCGATGCCGGGGGTGGCGGACAAAGCGATTGCGGTGCTGCGCGCCCGTTACCCCGCGCTGGTCGTGGCCGGGAGCTATGCCGGCTCTCCCCACCTGGAGGAGGACGAGGCCATCGCAGCGCGGGTGCGGGCCGCCTCTCCTCACATTTTGCTGGTGGCCTACGGTGCCCCCGCCCAAGACCGCTGGATCGCCCGCAACCTGGAACGGCTGAAGGTTCCGGTGTGCATCGGAGTGGGGGGGGCTTTTGATTACATCGCCGGTGTGCATCCCCGTGCCCCAGGCTGGCTGCGGCGTTTGGGACTGGAATGGTTGCACCGGCTGTTCACCCAGCCCCGGCGCTGGCGGCGGATGCTGGCCCTGCCCCGCTTCGCCTGGCGGGTTCTTTGGAGCAGGTATGGTGACTGAAGACGTAGCGGAGATGCTGGTCGAGCGACTGGCCGACGGGTTGCGTACCTGCCCCCAGGCAGCCGCCGATGCCTTGAAGGCGATTGTCGAGGAGGCGCGCCGCCGGGCGGGGGCCGGCGATTTTCTCTCCATCCGTGACCTGGCCGACCGGGCCGACGATGTGGTGGAGCAGGTGAAGGCGGAGGCCGGCCTACATCTTTCTACCGGACAACATGGATCGGACAAGCGGCTGGCGGCGCTGGCGATGCTGGCCCAGCAGGTATTCGCCGTGCTGGCCATCATGGGGGGCAGCGACGGTGAGCGCGACAGCGGCTACTATCGGGCCTCGCTGGCCCACGCCCGGCGCCTGGACGCGATGACTGAAGGTGCGCTGCGCCTGGTGGAGCTGGTGAATCTTGTGGGTACATTGGAAGATGGGTAGGTTGGAAGATTGGAAGATTGGAAGATTGGGGGATTGGGAGGTTGGGAGGTTGGGAGATTGGGGGATTGGGAGGTTAGGAGATTGGGGGCTGGGAGATTGGTTGATGGGTTGATTGAGGATGGTGACGATGAGTCGCATTGAGCTGGAACTGCCAGATTCCCAGGTTGAGAGTGTGGGCCTGGCGCCTCAGCCCGTTGCAGCTCGCGGCATCGCCAGTGCGGCGACGGTCATTGCCCTGGGCAACGTGGCCAGCCGGGTATTGGGGCTGGTGCGTGAGATGGTCATCTCTTACTTGTTTGGTGCCACCGGCCTGGTCTCCGCCTTTGACGCGGCCAGCCGGGTGCCGCGTATGCTGTTCGACCTGCTGATTGACGGGCTGGTCAGCAGCGCATTGGTGCCCATCTTCTCCGAATTGGCCGAACGTGATCGAGCCGAGCTGTGGCGCGTGGCCAGCATCATGCTCAGTCTGGCGACGTTGGTGATGAGCGGCGGCGCGTTGCTGCTGGAGTTGTTCGCGCCCCAGGCCGCCTGGCTCATAGTGGGTGGCTTTAAGCCCGAATTGCTGGCTTATACCGCCTGGCTGATGCGTATCACCACGCCGGCAGTGGTTTTCCTCAGCCTGTCAGGGATCACCACCGGCCTGCTGTACGCCCTCAAGCGCTTCACCTTGCCGGCTTTTACAGCGGCTGTCTTCAACGCCAGTATTGTGGTGGTAGCGCTGGTGCTGTCTGGCCTGCTGGGTTGGGGTGTCGAAAGCCTGGCGCTGGGGCTGCTGGTCGGCTCGGCGATGCAGGTAGCCTTGCAACTGCCCGGCCTGCGCGGTGCGCGCCTGCGCTTCAGCCTGGACTGGCACCACCCGGACCTGCGCCGTATCGTCCGCCTGTACACGCCGGTTGTGCTGGGCCTGGCCGTCAGCCAGGTGGGCATCCTCATTGATCGAAATCTGGCCAGCCGCACCGGGGAACAAAGCATCGCCTGGATGCGCTACGCGACCACGCTGGTCCAATTCCCGCTGGGCCTGGTCTCGGTGGCCATCGCTATGGCGATTCTGCCTACTCTCAGCCGGCTGGCCTAGCCCCAGTCGCGACGGGGACATAGTGATTCTGTAGCGGGACTGGGCCCCGAGCCGGGACTGCGCCCCGAGCCGGGACTGGGCCCCGAGCCGGGACTGGGCCCCGAGCCGGGGCTGCGCCCCGAGCCGGGACTTCGCCTCGAGCCGGGACTTCGCCCCGAGCCGGGACTTCGCGCGGGCGCGGCCCTGGACGAATTCATGGAAATGCTGGCGACCGGGCTCAAAATGGTGCTGGTGCTCATCTTGCCGGCAGTCGTCGGCCTGTTCGTACTGT
>JAHELX010000718.1 GCA_024643945.1 Anaerolineales bacterium | reverse complement strand
GCATGACGGTACGCCGCCCCAATCGATCGGCCAGGACGCCAGAAGGGAAGAAGAAGAGCATCGAAAGTCCCCCCAACGTCATAAAGATAAGGCCGGTCACCCGGCTATCCAGGCCCAGGTCAGCGATCATCAACGGCAGAATAGTCCACATCAGCCCGTTGAAGCCAAAACGAAACGCGAAATTGATGAGATAGGTGATGCTCAAATTGCGAGTAAGAACTTCCCGCCAGGGAAGCCCCGCACCAGCGGGATTTGCACGTGCCGTGTCTGCCTGTTCAACTCCATGGGAGCTGACCACTCTCTGCGGGGGATGTGTCTCTCGCGTGAGGAAGATGGCGGCGATAGCAGCCATAGCGGCCAGGATGCTGAACATGAGAAAGGGGGAATTGGTCCCGTAGCGATAGGCCAGCCAGCCGCCGACCCCTGGCCCAAAGATGGTGCCCAGATGGTACCCCATCATGTAAAGGCCCGTCGCCTTGCTACGATTGGTTTCGTCGGCCAAATCCACGACCATACTCAGCGCTGCCGTCGCGTACAGGGCGGCACCGATACCCACCAGGGCTTGCCCCATGAACAGCATCCCCACTTTGCTCGCCGACCAGGACACCAGCGCGCCAGTGGCGGTGATGAGCATGCCGACGGTGATGAAAGGTTTGCGTCCCCAACGGTCGGTGATAGCCCCGGCCGGGAAGCCAAAGAGCATGCGCATGCTATTGTTGACGGCCAGCACCAATCCGACGATGGTGATAGAGACCCCAAAATCGCGGGCGTACTGGGGCAAGATGGGACTGACGGCGCTGGAGCCAGCCATCAGAATCAGCATAACCACGGAAAGGGCGATAACCGGACCCAGAATATTCTTCATTGCGGCTGCTCCTTGGGGTCTAACAGCGCTTTGCCCGCGGGCAAGGCAAATGCTGCCACACAATAGGGTAATGTAGAAATTAATGGATTTGAGATCAGTATAAGCCCCTCCAAAACAAAGGTCAAACGGCAACATGCAACTTTCATTAGATTTTTTGCAGAGAAAAGGGTGCCGATTCGCAGGGGTAACTTTTGGGCAGAGCTATAGTTTTCTGGAGGTGATTTTGGTAGTAGTGCCCAGAATTTGGGACAAGGGGAAATGACCTATCCCTTGCTGGGGATGTTTCTGGCAGCAACTCAAATCAAGACCAACTCTATGTAGGCTGGTAAATTGGTACTTTTCAAATCTTGTCTTACAACGTACTACGCTCATTCCCGTCGGATTTGGATAGTTTGATGCTGACGTCGGCCGGCAGCGCCAATCCTGCTTCTATCTCGACCGCCTTGACGATCCCTACCGGAACCGGACAGGCGGCGTGGCTGCAATGCTTGGCTGCCTCCTGAAAGGTGAGAGGACCTTCACCTCTATAAGTAAACTCTCGCCAGGGATTGACCTGGGTCAATTCTTCCGCCAGGCGCCGGATGGCACTGCACTCACTCTCGATGGTCAAGAGGATCTCACTGGAACCATCCATCCGAGCCTCAACGGTGGTGGTGAAGCCACATATTCCCGAAAAGATTTCTGCTTTTGCCAATTGTCTCCCTCCATCCATCTGTTCCCGAACAAATAGGATAGTAAATTTGACTCAACCACTTTATGGGAGTCTGCAGGGATTTCTCCCTTCGGTCGAAATGACATGCCAGTGCCCCATCAAAGTGATCTTGATAAGCCCGATTCAGCCGCCATGGGCGTGGCCTTGGTATATCATAATCTCTGTGATGGGGTACTAGTGTGTAGTAACGACTTAGGTTATTTGATGCGACAAGCAGTGATGGGTTACATGGAGAGTGGGAAATCCCTTGCTCCAAAGCTGAGATAGCTTGCGCTGTCCATTGCAACTTTCTCGGAGGAACTGCGTAAAGCATCATGAAAGCACTGATAGACAATCAGCACAAAGAAAGGGGATTTGATGATGAGCGACGAAGAGAAAGACAAAGTTGAGGTTGAGGCTGAGGCTGAGGTTAAGGCTGAGGGTGAGGGTGAGGTAGAGGGTGAGGTTAAGGCCGAGGGAGAGGGTGAGGCTAAGGCTGAGGGAGAGGCTGAGGTAGAGGGTGAGGCTAAGGCTGAGGTTGAGGTTAAGGATGAGGAAAGCCCAGAGCCGGCTGAGACTTCGGTGGTGGCGACCAGCCAACCGACGCAGGCAGGGCCAACCGCCAATGAGCGAACCTGGGCAGCGCTGGCCCACGCCAGCGTGCTATTGACTTTTGCCCTGGGCGTGTCGACGGGAGGATTGGCAGTCGTCGTGGCAGCGTTGGTCCCGCTGGGCATCTGGCTGGCTTTCCGCGACCGCTCGCGCTTTGTGGCCTTCCACGCCATGCAGGCGACTGTCTTCCAACTGGCTTCGCTGGTGGTCTGGATTGGGCTTCTGGCCGCAGGCCTGGTCATCCTCATACCTGCCTGGATCGTGACCGCCCTCTTGTTGGTGGTCCTCGTCGGCCTTTTGCTGCTCCCGGTGGCACTGGTGTTGACCATCGCCCTGGCGATCGCCCTGATGACCTTGCCCTTTGCCAGCCTGTTCTATGGCCTGTACGGAGCCTTCGAGGTGTATGGAGGCCGCGCGTTTCGCTATTGGCAGGTCGCCGATTGGATCGAGAGTCGAGGGGTAAGGATAGCGTAAACGTTCACGAGCGACGAACGACGAAGGATCAGGGATGGATGTGCTTCTTTGTCCTTCGTCCTTCGTCTTGTTTCAACCTGGCCCCCGTGGTAGAATAAGCCTGCCGGTTTTGCAGTGGGCGCACCCCTCATACCGGCAGAAAGGGGGCCTTTATGATTCTGCTCGACGAGTTGATGGCTTTTCTCAATACATATATGGGCGACGCGGACGCTGCGGCCGGGATAGACGAGTTTATGGCAAATGGGCTGCAGGTACGCGGGCGCGACGAAGTGCATACCATTGTCACCGGAGTCAGCGCCAGCCTGCGCTTTTTTCAGGAGGCAGTCGCCCTGGGCGCTGATGCGCTCATCGTACACCATGCGTTGAATATGCCGACCAGCATCCACTTCGATCGCATCTTTAGCCAGCGCCTGCGCTATCTGTGGGAACACGAGTTATCCCTCATCGGCTACCACTACCTTTTGGACAGTCACCCCGAAGTAGGTAACAACGCCCAAATCATCCAGGTGCTGGGCGGGCACCTGGTTGAGCCCTACCCGCCCGACGGCTGGGGCTGGGTGGGTGAAATTGAAGGCGGCGCTGAACGCGACGCGCTGCTAACCCGCTGTACTCACCTTTTTTCACAGCAGGGCGTGCACTATCCCTTTGGCCCGGATCGCGTGCGGACGATGGTGGTCCTCAGCGGGTCCGGCGCGCCCCGGCCGAGCGAGATGGAGTGGCTGAGCCAGCACCAGATTGATCTCTTCATCACCGGCGAACCACGCGAATGGAATCGGGAGTTGTTCCGAGAAGCGGGCATCAGCTTCGTCGCCGCCGG
>JAHELX010000717.1 GCA_024643945.1 Anaerolineales bacterium | reverse complement strand
TCTCCAGCCTTAACCCGGATTGGAGCTTGACTATCTACAACGCCTCCTCCAGCCATTATACGCTGACGGTGATGAGCATCGTCGCTGCCATCTTCGTGCCCATCGTCCTGCTCTACCAGGGCTGGAGTTATTGGGTTTTCCGTGAGCGGATTGGGCGCGAGCAGGGGCTGGAATATTGAGCATCATGGGAACCGCCCACGAGCGTCACAGATGAACCTGGACAGGCGGCTTGTGCGCCAGGCCCGGGCAGTGCGCACTGACCTGGCTTTAACCGTGGGGATGGGCCTGCTGGCGGGCATCTTGCTTGTCTGGCAGGCCTTTTACTTGAGTCGGATAATCAACCAGGTTTTCCTGGGGGGAAAATCTTTGGGCGAAGTGCAATCGTTGCTCTTCGCGCTGCTAATCCTGGGCCTGGGGCGAGCCGGGTTATCCTGGGCCAGCGAGGTAACTGCCCAGCGCGTGGCCGGCCAGGTCAAACACGAGCTGCGTCGACGACTCCTGAACCACTTGTTGAAGCTGGGGCCAGCTTACACACGCGGCGAACGCAGCGGAGAACTGGCCAACACTGCCGTAGAAGGGATCGAGGCGTTGGATGCTTACTTCAGCCAATACCTGCCACAACTGGCACTGGCCGCCCTGGTGCCGCTAACTGTCTTGGCCTTTGTTTTTCCACTGGACTTCCTTTCCGGCCTGGTTTTGCTGCTCACCGCGCCCATTATCCCGATTTTCATGATTTTGATCGGCAATCTGGCCGAGACGCTGACGAAGCGGCAATGGGCGTCCCTCAGTCGGATGAGCGCCCACTTCCTGGACGTACTGCAAGGGTTAACCACGCTCAAGCTGCTGGGGCGCAGCCGGGATCAAATTAAGATCATTGCCCAAATCAGTGACCGCTTTGGCCAGACCACGCTGAGCGTCCTGCGTGTGACTTTCCTCTCGGCCCTGGTCATGGAAATGGTGGCGACCATCAGCACCGCAGTGGTAGCGGTCGAAGTGGGCTTGCGCTTGCTTTACGGGCATTTGCCCTTCGAGCAGGCTTTTTTCGTCCTTATCCTGGCTCCTGAATTTTACCTGCCGCTCCGACTGCTGGGCACGCGCTTTCACGCCGGGATGTCAGGTATGACAGCCGCCCGGCGCATTTTTGAGATTGTGGAGGCTAAGGCTGAGGCTGAGGCTGAGGCTAAGGTTGAGGTTGAGGCTGAGGCTGAGGCTGAGCTCAACCTCAACCTTAACCTTAACCTTAACCTCAACCTTAGCCTCCACATTCGTTTTGCAGACGTTTACTATGCCTACGATGATGGAGAACGGCCGGCGCTGAATGGCCTCTCCCTTCAAATTGCCCCTGGTCAAAAAGTGGCCTTGGTCGGCCCCAGTGGTGCCGGCAAAAGCACAGTAGCCCATCTCCTCTTGCGCTTTATCCAGCCCGATCGGGGTGTGATCACCGTGGATGGCATCCGGCTCCAGGAGTTGCCCCTCTCGGCATGGCGGGCGCAGGTGGCCTGGATGCCGCAAAACCCATATCTGTTTCACGTTACTGTGATCGAAAACATTCGCCTGGCCCGCCCCGAAGCCAGCCTGGATGAGGTAATCTGGGCCGCCCGCCAGGCCCACGCCCACAGTTTTATTCAGGCTTTGCCCCAGGGCTACGATACACCCATCGGAGAGCGAGGCGCTCGTCTGAGTGGGGGACAGGCGCAGCGCATTGCACTGGCGCGCGCCTTTCTGAAGGACGCTCCTCTGCTCATTTTGGACGAGGCTACCTCCAACCTCGACCCGGAGCATGAGACTCTGTTGCAGGAGGCAACGGAGCGGCTGATGCAAGGCCGCACGATTCTCATCATCGCCCATCGACTCAGCACTGTTTATCGCGCTGACCAGATTTGGGTGATGGCTGGGGGGCAGGTAGTTGAGGCTGGCACCCACACTGCCCTTTTGCAACAAGACGGGTTGTACCGGCGACTGGTCACCGCCTACAGCGTGGAAGAAAATGATGGTTTGGCATGAGAGCTACCTTCTGGCGTTTGCTTAAACTGACATGGCCTTTTAAGGGCTGGATGGCACTGGCGGCTTTGCTGGGCTTTGCCACGGTTGGCAGCCGCATCGGCTTGATGGCGACCTCGGCCTTTATCATCGCCAAGGCCGCCCTGCATCCCTCCATCGCCGAGCTGCAAGTGGCGATTGTGGGCGTGCGCTTTTTTGGGATTGCCCGGGGCGTGTTCCGCTACCTGGAGCGATACGTTTCCCACCAGGTCACCTTTCGCCTGCTGGCCCGGCTGCGCGCCTGGTTTTACCAGGCACTGGAACCCCTGGCTCCCGCGCGCCTGATGCAGTATCGGAGCGGCGACCTGCTGAGCCGCGTCGTGGCCGACGTCGAAACCCTGGAGCATTTCTACGTGCGCGTCATCGCTCCCCCCGTGGTGGCGGTGCTGGTGGGGGGGCTGATGTGGGTCTTGATGCGCAGCTATGATCTGGGGCTGGCCATTGCGTCATTGATCTTTTTGGGGCTGGCGGGTCTGGGTGTGCCACTCCTCACACAAAGGTTGAGCCGGGGACTGGGGCAACGTATGGTGAAAGTTCGATCGGAGTTGAACGTGGCATTGGTGGATGGCGTTCAGGGTATGGCCGAGCTATTGGCGTTCGGTCAAGAACAACGTCACCAGGAGCGGGTGGCAAGGTTGAGCCAGGAACTGGTTGGGCTGCAAGGACGTATGGCCTGGATTGGAGGATTGCACGGCTCGCTGGCCGGCCTGCTGACGAACCTGGCCGTATTGGCGGTGTTGGTGATCGCTATTCCGCTGGTCGGCGAAGCCAGATTAGATGGGGTGTATCTGGGGCTGCTGGTTCTGGCTGTGATGTCCAGCTTTGAGGCGGTATCGCCCTTGCCGCTGGCCTTGCAATATCTGGGAAATAGCCTGGAAGCGGGGCAACGGCTTTTTGAGATTGTGGATGCCCAGCCGGTCGTTTCTGCCCCGTCCTTACCCTCGCCGGTCCCTGAGGACCACAGCCTGCTGATAGAGGGCGTGAGCTTTCGCTACGGACCGCATGAGCCGCCAGCGCTGGATCGAGTCAGTTTTACGTTGCCTCAAGGCCGTCGGCTGGCGGTTGTCGGCCCCAGCGGTGCCGGCAAATCCACCCTGGTCAACCTCTTGCTGCGTTTCTGGGAATACGAGACGGGGCGGATTCTGCTGGGAGGGCACGAGCTATGCCGGTATCGGCAAGAAGATTTACAGCATATGATCGGCGTCGTATCGCAGCACACCCATCTTTTCAACGCCACCGTGCGCGAGAATTTGCTCCTGGCTCGTCCCGATGCCAGCCAGGCCGACCTGGTGCAGGCCGCACAACGCGCTCAAGTCCACGAGTTCATCCAATCCTTGCCTCAGGGCTACGACACCTGGATCGGTGAACAGGGACTGCGCCTGAGTGGGGGGGAACGTCAACGGCTGGCCATTGCCCGCGC
>JAHELX010000716.1:1849-3462 GCA_024643945.1 Anaerolineales bacterium | reverse complement strand
GCAGATGGTTCCGATCGGGAAGTGACTGAGGAGGGAGTCACAGTCTATCGTGTGCCATTGGTTGGGGCCAACGGAAACATCTACGACCAGGCGCGCAAGACGAATCAGTTGATGGAGGCGCCCGGTCGAGATCTACTGAACAGCGACCAGCCCTTCGACCTCATCCATGCCCATGACTGGCTGGTGGTTTCTGCCGCGCAGGCGCTGAAGCATGAATTCCACGTTCCGCTGATTGCCACGATCCACGCCACCGAGCGCGGCCGCGCTCGGGGGGGAACGCTTCACACAGACCTTCAGCGTAACATTCACGGTGCGGAATGGTGGCTGGTTTACGAGGCATGGCGGGTGATTGCCTGCAGCTATCACATGGCTTCCGAAGTGCAAGCTTTCTTCCACGCCCCGATGGAGAAAATTGATGTCATACCCAACGGCGTCAATCCCTATCGAAATGGCCAATGGGCTCAGACGGACCTGGAGAACTGCAAGGCCCGCTCTGGAGCCTCGGGCCGACACGTTGTCTTCAGTGTTGGACGATTGGTCCATGAGAAGGGTTTTCACCTGCTAGTTGAGGCAGTTCCTCGCATCCTGTCGGAATTTCCCAACACTCAATTCGTCATGGCTGGCCGGGGACCCGAAGCGCCGTACCTGGCCCAGCGAGCCAAAAGCCTGGGCGTCGCCGATTACGTCTCCTTCCCCGGCTTCATTAGCGACCGGGAACGGGATTGCCTGTATCACGTTGCGGCCTGCGCCGTTTTCCCCAGCCTTTACGAGCCTTTTGGCATTGTGGCCCTGGAGGCAATGGCGGCTGGCTGCCCGGTGGTGGTGGCAGAGATCGGCGGCCTGGGCGAGGTAGTGCGCCACGGCAAAACGGGGGTTACCATTTATCCCGACGACGTTCAATCCGTGGCCTGGGGCGTGTTGCATACCTTGCGTAACCCGGCTTTGGCCGCAGCCCGCGCCGAGGCAGCCCAAGAGGTGGTACGCCTCGATTTCAACTGGGACACGATTGCCGCTCAGACGATTGCCGTCTATCAGCGAGTCGTCGACGAGCGCCAGTTGAGAGAGTGGTAGCTCTTGGAGACTCTGTTGAGATAACCCTTGCGACGGCTATTCACAACCTGCACAAGGGTCGCCGAGAAGTGCCAGTTCTGCCTGGAATCTGAGGTAAATGGGTGTCCCAAATTCTTGGCAGACCCTACGGGTTTTCCGAAACCCGCAGGGTCTTACACCTAAAATCTGGGACAGACCCAGGGTAAATTGCCCCTTGACAGCCTACCGCAATTGTGCTACACTCCTGCCATCAGAGTGATCGCAATGAACCGACCTCATTTTTTGAACATTCGCCGTGTAGGTACCCCCTTGCCTAGGAGGATTCGTAGGAGCCAGCCAGACGTCCAGCCTGGATAGGCTTGTTTGGGGTACCGATACCCGGTTGTGAGGCGCTGTCGCCAGCCTTCCAGAAATGAAGGCTGGCTTTTTTGTTAGGTACGGAGGAGGAACGAAGTGGTCAAAGTAGGTGTTTATGGGGCAACCGGTTACACCGGCTTGGAGTTGATGCGTATTTTGCGCCGACATCCGGACGTTTCGCTGGCGTTTGCCACTTCAGAGAGCCG
>JAHELX010000716.1:0-1749 GCA_024643945.1 Anaerolineales bacterium | reverse complement strand
GGAGGAACGAAGTGGTCAAAGTAGGTGTTTATGGGGCAACCGGTTACACCGGC
The DNA here is from genome assembly GCA_024643945.1 of Anaerolineales bacterium. The sequence continues at coordinate 1,696 of JAHELX010000716.1, read as the reverse complement.
TTGGAGTTGATGCGTATTTTGCGCCGACATCCGGACGTTTCGCTGGCGTTTGCCACTTCAGAGAGCCGGGCTGGCGTGCGCTTGAGGGACGTATTCCCTGTGCCCTGGGAGACACCTCTGGTCTCCGAGGCAAGTGCCGACCTGAGTGCAGCGGACGCCGTCTTTTGCTGCCTGCCCCACGGCGCCGCCATGGCGACGGTGGTCGCCGCCCGCGCCGCCGGGGTCAGGGTGGTAGACCTGTCGGCCGACTTTCGTCTGCGGGACCCGGCGACTTACGAACAGTGGTATGGGCTGACCCACGCCGCGTCCCATCTGTTGCCGGAAGCGGTCTATGGCTTGCCCGAAGTCTACCGGCAGGAGATTCGCCGCGCGGATTTGGTGGCCAATCCCGGTTGCTATCCCACCAGCGTATTGTTGGCGCTCTATCCTTTGCTACGGGCCGGGCTCGTGGCGGACGGCCCGCTCATCGCCGACAGTAAATCGGGGGTGAGTGGTGCCGGACGTAAGCCCAGTCTCAAAGCCCACTTTGTCGAAGCCAACGAGAACTTTTCACCCTACAACATCGGCCGTGCTCATCGACACCTGCCGGAGATGTCCCAGGAAATTGAGCGGCTGGGAGGTCAAGGGGATGCGCTCATTTTCGCGCCGCATCTGACCCCGGTCAACCGCGGCATCTTGTCCACCATTTACGTGCCGGTTTCGCCCGCGCTTACCGTTGGGAGTTTACATAACATATACAGTGAAACATATGCCAGCGAACCTTTCATTTGGCTGTTGCCGGGGGGAGAATTGTCGACGATGGCTCACGCCGTCCATACCAACCGCTGTGTCCTGTCACTGACGCTGGTGAGGCCAGGACAATTGATCGTCTGCTCGGCGATTGACAATCTGGTGAAGGGAGCGGCCGGGCAGGCGGTGCAAAATTTCAATTTGATGTTTGGACTGGAAGAAACGCAGGGGTTGGATGCGTAATGACTCAAGTCATCAAGATCGGCGGCAATGAGCTGGATGATCCAGCCTTTGTGAGAGAATTGGTGCTGGCAGTGAAGGGGCTGCCTGAGCCGGCGGTGCTGGTACACGGTGGCGGCAAAGAAATTCGTAGCTTGCAGGAGCGACTGGGGCTGGAACCGCACTACGTGGACGGCCTGCGCGTCACAGATGTGGAGTCGCTGGCGGTGGTGCAGATGGTGCTGGCGGGACGGGTTAACAAGCGGCTGGTGGCGGCCCTGACTGCGGCAGGAGTGGATGCCTTCGGCATGTCGGGGGTGGATCGAGGTGCGGTGAAAGCGGAGAAGCTGGAACACCCGGCCGGCGACCTGGGTTGGGTCGGGCGAGTCGTCGCCGTACGGTCGGATGTCTTTTATCGCCTGCTGGATGATGAGATCACACCGGTGCTTTCCCCCATCTGCTGGGGGGCCGACGGTAGCATGTTCAACGTCAATGCCGATCATGTGGCGCTGGCAGTGGCCTGTGCCCTGTCCGCAGAGGCGCTGGTTTTCGCGTCCAATGTGCCTGGCTTGCTGGCCGACGGCCAGTTGATTGAGCGTATCACGCCGGAGCAAGCTGACTCCCTCATCGCCGCGGGTACGATTACGGGGGGCATGGTGCCCAAGATCCGTTCCGCGCTGGAGGCGGTCGCCGGCGGCGTGGCAGCAGTGCGCATCACCAATCTCCAGGGATTGGTGCAGGGCACAGG
>JAHELX010000106.1 GCA_024643945.1 Anaerolineales bacterium | reverse complement strand
CTTGCGGTTGCCCGCCTGGGCAGGCGCACCCGCAGGTCCCCTTTGGGGAAGGCCTGCCCTTACCCCAAGATATTGAGAGGATACGTGCAAAGTTACTATTGGACAAGTACTTTGGATGCGCCGGCCGGACTCATTCTCACGTATGCCGAACCGGGCAGGCCGTAGTCGTAAGGGGCACCAACGACCACAACAGGTTGGGGGTAGCTGTGCTCTGGGATCGGTGACGGAGTCTGCCACTCCGGTGAACGCGACCTCCAGGGATTGGCCTCGGCCACCTCTCCTGAACGGGCACTAACCAGCAGGTTGTACAACATGATCAGCACTCCCAGGGCGATCACAAAGCCAGCGATGGTGACCAGCAGTTGGCCGGTGTCAACGCCCAAAGCCGGGTCGTAGTCAGCGATACGCCGTCGCATCCCCATCAATCCTACCCGCATCTGGCCCAGGGTCTGCATCCAAAAGGCCGGCGTCATCAACCAGAAATGCAGTTTACCCAGCGTTTCATTGTACTTACGCCCGGTTACCTTAGGATACCAGTAGTACACCGCTGCGAAGAAGGGGAAGACGAACCCACCAAACATAGTGGCGTGGAAGTGCCCCACCACGAAGTAGGTGTCGTGCAGGAGCAAGTCGGTGGACACCGTGGCCAGGGGCGGGCCGCTCAGTCCGCCGATGAGAAAGACGGAGATGGCGCCTAACACGAAGAGCATCGGCGTCGGGAAGGTAAGTTTTCCCTGCCAGATGGTCGCCACCCAACTGAAGAACTTGACCCCGGTCGGCACGGCGATCAACATGGTGCTATACATCAGCGGCACCCTCAGATACGGTTCTATGCCGGCGGCGAACATGTGGTGACCCCAGACCAGGAACCCCATCAGGGCAATGGCCATGCTGGACAAGGCGACCCATTTATAGCCGAAAAGTGGCTTGCGAGCGAAGACGGGCAGCAACTCGCTGATGATGCCCAGTCCCGGCAGAACGAAGATGTAGACCGCCGGATGCGAGTAGAACCAGAAGAGATGCTGGAACAGAATAGGCGCACCCGGGGGAGAACCCAGGAGGATGGCCTCAGTGGTCAGGTTAGGGTCAAAGAAACCCATACCCAATGCGCGTTGAACGACTACCATCAGAAACGACAGGCCGATGAGCTGGGTGCCCGTCAACTGGATGATCGCGGTGGCCAATACGGCCCAGACGAAGATAGGCATACGGAACATACTCATCCCAGGCGCGCGCATGCGCAGGATGGTGACGATCAGATTCACTGCTCCCACGATGGAGGACAGCCCGATGAAGTAGACACCCAGGAAGAAGAGCTGCACACCCAGCGGAGCCTGGGAGCTCAAGGGCGGGTAGCCAGTCCAGCCGGTGTTCCAGCCGCCGATGAATATACCGCTAATCACCAGCAATGCGCCCGGAACATTGAACCAATAGCCCAGCGCGTTCAAGCGAGGAAATGCCATGTCCGAAGCCCCGATCATCAGGGGCACCAGGTAGTTAGACATGCCTCCTACCCCTAGCAGGATAGAGGCGATCATAATAATGCCGTGAGCGCTGATGAAGGTATTAAAGGTGGCAGGGTCGAGGAACTGCAATCCCGAATGGGCCAGCTCGAGCCGGAAGACCATCGCCAGGGAACCGGCTACCATTAGCAACAGGATACCGGTGACCGTGTACTGGACGCCGATCACCTTGTGGCTGTAGTCGACGCTGAAATAGCGGGTCCAGGCCGGCTTGCCTTCAGGCGGGCCGTGATGCATGGGGGTTTCCTCTCCGCTGGTCCACTTGAACCAGTCGGCGAGGACGCCAACGCCGATCAAAAAGCCGATGCCGCCGATCAGAGCTCCGACTACCGTGATTGGCTCTGCCTTCCAGGCCGGGAGCCCGCGTAGCAGCCGGATGCCCATCACCAACCCCATTCCAAGAGCCGCGCCAATGATTTGGCCGATGATCCCTCGGATGACTCCTAGTGAGAAAATAGTACTCATAAACCTTTCCTCCCTTTCGCTACTTTCCCAGGCTCTTGATGTATTCAATCAAAGCATCAACGTCTACCTCAGACAAAGTGTCCTGGTAGGAACTGGGCATCACGTTGGCAGGGAAGCCTTTGACAATCTGGGCATTTGGTTCAAGGATTGAACGCCGCAAGTACTCCTCATCCGCCTGGACGGTGGTCCCGTCCTCAAAGGTTACCTGCTTGCCATAGAGGCCGAGCCAGGTTGGGCCAACGAGTTGGCTGCCATCTATGGAATGGCAACCGATGCAACCCTGCGTTGTAGCCAGTTCGGCCCCCAACTCTGCGCCGGCGAGTTTCGAAGCGGCCGTCTCCTTCGCAACCCAGGCCTCGAAATCGGCGGGCTCCATGACGTTCACCGCTGCCAGCATGCTATAGTGCCCGGTACCGCACAACTCCGCACAGCGGACCTTGTATTGGCCTACCTGTGACGGCGTAATCCGCAGGGTCGTGGTCATACCCGGTACCGCGTCTTGCTTCATCCGAAACTCGGGTACCCAAAAAGAGTGAATCACATCCATAGAGGTGAGTTTAAAAAGAATCTGCCGGCCGCGGGGCAGATTCAGCTCTGCCGAAGTGATGCCGTAGTCTGGGTAGTCAAAGCGCCAGGCAAATTGCTGGGCTGTGACTTCGATCACCATTTCGTCGGGTGCAGGCGCAGTAATTTGACTCAGTTGCTGGGCGCCCAAGGTCGCAAAAAAAAGGACAGTGCCTAGAGGGATAATCGTCCACACGATTTCCAACGCGGCATTCCCTTCGATGTGAGGCCCGTCTCCTGTATCGCCCGGCCTGCGCCGAAAGACGACGATGCTGTATAACGTGATCACCACGATGAGCGAAAACAGGAAGGCAATGACTCGGATGTGTAGTCCGAAGAGACCATCTACCAGGACACCTTGTTCGCTGGCCAATGGTGGCAATAAATGGATGCTCCCCAGCCCCATGGTCACCAGAGCCGTCACAATCGCAACCAGAATGGCCACAGCGATGAAATGTTTCATACTATCTCTCCTTCGTCGTGTTGGATAACCTCCCGGTTTGGATACCATTTGTCGAGGCGCAAGATCCTCCGGCCGCCTCGTTTTCCACTGGATGGCCGTCGTCTGGATGGCGGTCATTAAATCTTCCAGGGTGGCCTGGTCCACCTGCTCTCGACGATAGACCTGCATAGATCCGTCAGTGGGGCTGATGCGGATAATGGAAGAGGAGACTTCCTCCAGCAAGCGGAAAGCGCTGTCACGCGCAATCTCCGGCCCGGCGATAAGCAGCATGACATCGGGACGCAGGGATCGCGCCTGGACATACGCTGCTTCCAGATCGCGGTACACGCCAATAACCTCAACATCCGGTTGCTGGCTTAAAGCAGCCCTTAGTCCCTGGTCGAATAGCGAGTACTGCGACACGATGAGTATACGCTTTTGGCCCACAGGTTCGCCCCCGCCAGTCAGGGTGGAGCGGGTATAAAGGGGACAATGCAACTTCCCCTTTTCCGCCTTCTTATTACAGATATATTTTATCGCATATATCTATTTTGTCTACCCTTCGAAAGGCGATTTACCGGATGATTTCCAACAGGGCAAAGGGTGAATTGAGGATGATAGGAATTCACCCAAACGGGTGAGGCGTGGGGGATAAGGGAGGACACTAACCGAGGAAGAAATCAGATCCTCACTCCCCGAGGCGAGTGCTAAAATCTTAGGTTCAGGGGATTAGGTTAAGATGACGGGCGTAGGCAGCTACTTCGGTTCGACTGTGCAGCTCCAGTTTTTCCAGGATGTTACGTACGTGGGTTTTGACGGTGTTCTCAGTGATCGTCAGCGATTCGGCGATCTGGCGGTTACTGGCGCCCTGCACCAATAATTGAAACACATCTTGTTCGCGTGAGGTCAGGGGTAATTCAGAGGAGGGTGTGGGGGCTCCGCCGCTCCGCAGTGCCTGGAGCAGACGGAAGGTCATCACCGGGGAAAGCATCGCTTCACCGGCATGTACCCGTTCTATGGCTTGCAGGAGTTCGTCCGCATCGGCGTTTTTGAGGATATATCCCCGGGCACCGGCCTGGATAGCAGCAAAAAGATTTTCTTCCTCTTCAGAGACGGTCAGCATCAAAACGCGGGCATGGGGCATCACCTCAAGTAAGCGCCGGGTGGCTTCCACACCATCCATCCCCGGCATTTTCACGTCCATCAACACCACGTCCGGTTGGAGTTCCTGGGCCAATTTCAGGGCTTCCTCCCCACCGGCCGCCTCGCCGATGACCTGGAGGCCGGGTTCGCTCTGCAACAGGCTGACCAATCCCTGGCGGAACAGGGTGTGATTATCTACGATCAACAGTCGAATGGGAGCCATGGCATCACTTGCCTTCCGGCGAAGGACTCAGTGGGTACGAAGCTGGCACTTGTTGGGCAGTCACCAGCACTTGTAGCCGAGTGCCCTGGCCGGGGATGCTGTGTAGAGACAACCGGCCACCTATCGCTTCGGCGCGTTCCTGCATAATGCGCAGACCAAAATGCTCGGGCACATCGGATAATAGTGGGTCCGGGGGATATGTTTCGGACGGCATGCCCCTGCCGTCGTCTTCCACCTCCAGGCAGGTACCTTCCGGCCCGGCTTGCATGCGCACCCAGGCGCGCTGCGCCTGAGCATGCTTGTGCACGTTGGCCAGGGCCTCCTGGACGATCCGGAAGAGATGAATCTCCTCCTGGAGAGACAGGGTGGGTTCGCCTTCTGTATCCAGGGAAACGTCCAGGCCAGTACGGTCGCCAAAATCCAGTACATATTGGCGCAGGCGTTCGGCCAATCTCTGCCCATCCTCTGGGACCCAGCGAAGGTCCTGGATCGTTAGCCGTACTTCGGTGTAGAGATCCTGAATGCCTTCTCGCATCTCTTGCAGCGCTTGCCGGGCTGCTCCCCGTTGCTCGCGGGCCAGCAGGCGGTCTACCTGCTGCAGCTTGAAGTTGAGGAAGCCAAGAGACTGAGCCAAACCATCATGAACCTCACGAGCCAGCCGATTACGTTCCTCCAGAACAGCTTGACTCTCCAGTTTAGCATAGAGCTGGTTGTTGCGAATAATCAAGGCCATCATGCCAGCGGCTACTCGCAGGAAGGTTGCCAGGGATGGGGTGAAAGGACGTCGACCGGCCAGCACTAAGACGCCTGTGGTCAGATTCTCAGCTATCAAAGGGACTGCCACCATGTACTCTTTGCTCTGGGAATTGGCAGTAATGACTGAATCTTCCTCGAGAAATGCTCGTCGGGCTGGTGAAACGAGGTTCGGATTTGTCTCTTTTCCGGGCCAGGAAGCGATCGGGATCAGGGTTGGTTCTTCCCTTTCCTTCGAGGCCAGGAACACTTCCCCCGCTTGGGCGCGATGAGCTGTGGCGATGTCTGCCAGAATACGCTCCAGGGTAGCAGTCAGGCTTTCCCGTTGGCGTGCAGCCTGCTCCATACGATGTAGCATCTGGAATTCTCGTGCTCGCAGACGGGCATGATCTAGGGCCACAGACAGCACGGCCGCCATCGACTCCAGCACCCGCCGCATGCTGGGAGAGAGAGTCTCCTCGTTAAGCACGTACACGTTGAGCAGCGCAAGAGGAAGCCGCTCAGTAGAAAGAGGCAGGCAGATCACCGAGGTGGCAGTAGGCCACATATCTGCCTGGGGTAGGTGGAATTGCAGGGGGCAGTTTTGCTGTGTCGTGGCGCTCAAAGCAGCACATTGGCCGCAGTACAGGTCGCTCCCGGCGATGGTCAGGCGGGCTGCCAGCATCTCTTCCTCTTTTGCCTGCAGGCCGCGGGTGCCGGCCAACATCCAGGGCCCTTCGGGATGTTCGCGCAGGATGAGGCTGGTGGCCACCGGTCGGATAATCTGTTCGGGCATACGCAAGGCAATTTCTACCAGTGCCTCCATCTCGGTGGCGGTAGCTGCCTGGCGGCTTATCTGATACAGACAGTGAAGGTGTGCCTCCGCTTCATCCCGCTCGTGGACCCACCGCGCAAACCAGTTCAGGGCAAACCAAACCACGATGGGACCAATCGTCCCATAGAGCAGCACCTGCCATAGGAATTGCTGGAGCCCAGGGGTTGAACGGAGCCAGATGTAGGCGAGGGACTGGTGTATCACAACAAGGAGAAAGGCAGTGATGGGCAAGATATATCGGAGCCTGCGGAGGCTTCGGTAGACGGGACTTGGCAACTCCTGGGAATCCTTCATAACCTCGATTCTCTACTTCTCTATAATCCCTCCCAACCGTTTCTATCCGCAGCCGCATATTTTATCACAGCTCATCACACCTGCCAATTCTCAATCCAGGCCCCAGGGGTTTTCTGAAACCCTCAGGGTCTCAGAGGAGACCGCCTGGAGAGGAAGGTCGGCCATGTCTCGGACCTGCACGCTCCGCATCACCGGACGGCTGCGATACCACAGCCAGGCTGTTTGCATGAGGCTGCTCACCGCGAAAGCCGCCAGGCCAATGTAGAGCCCTGCTGTCTGGCCCCAGGCCACGCCTGCCCACAAGATCACACTGCTCGTCAGTAAGAAGATAGCCACTGCCTCGGTGATGCCGCGGGTGTGGCGTGCGTGCACGATGGCGCCCTGGTACCAACTTTGCAACACGTTCAGGCCCGGTATTAGCAGCGCAATCCACAGGCCGCGATGAGCCAGTGCCGTCAACGCTGGAGTAAGCGCTGACACACGTCCGAACCAGATTATTGCCATGGGTGTGGCGGCTACGACCAGCAGCAGGAGAGTCGTCAGCACAGCCAGCAAGGCCGCGAAGCGGTGTAGGCTGTACGACGAACGGGGCTCATCCAGTAGCGCGACTACGACTTCGTTATAAGCAATGCCCAGGCTGCGTAGCATGAAGATCAACCCGGAGACGACTGGCCACACCGCCAGCGATTCCAGCGCGTGGGGCATACGGCTCAGGGCGGCGCTGCCTATCGGCTGCACCAGCAAATTCAGTAAGGAAGTCATGGCCAACGGGACGTAAAATGCCAGGAATGCCTGGAAGGTCAGAGGGGGCTCGACAGGCGGGGCTTGCTTGAGTTGGTTGCGCAACACGGGCTGGACGCATAGCCCCACGTAGATTGCCTCGCCGATGACTCCCGCTGTGACAGCGCTGGTCGCAACGACGATGCCAGGTACGCTGCCCATCAAGTAGCCAACCGTCAGTACCAGCCCATCGACGCAGAGTCGCAGCAGTGACCCAAAGCCGACGACCCGTGAGTGGCCAAAGCGGATCAGCACGCCTTGGTGAAAGCGGCGGTAGGCGATGGACCATGTCCAGGGGGTCATAATCATCAGACCCACTCGCGCCGGTTCGACAATCTCCGGCGGCACGCCGACTACCCCGGCCACGACGACATAGTAAAGCGGGGTAAAAGCGACCAGCACGTGGAGCACGGTCAGCAACGCCCCCGTGCGCATCATAAAGCGACGCAGCTTGAGGTACGAGGCCCAGTCTTTGCTCAGGGCGGTTGAAGCGGCCAGTAGCATGATGATCGGCGCTTCTATAATCAACGCCAGCGGAAAGACGACGCCACCATAAGCCGCCAGGTTGATCTCTGGCTCGGCCAGCCGGGCCACGACGGCGCTCAAGACAGGCAATTCGGCGCCCATCAACAGCCAACTGGCGGCCAGGGGCCACCAGGTCTGCGCGATGCGCCGCATTGACAAGGGTGTTTGTGTTGGAGGTGAGTAGGGAGGAGTCATTGGCAACGTCTAGCGGCTAAGCTTGTTACTACGGGCATGTGTCAGGCACTTTCAAAGAGCATTCATCATTATCCAGTAGATATCGTCCCCTGTCAATAAGCAAATCGCCGTCAACGTGCACGGTCGGCTGGCTAACGACCCCATCTTCGTGAATCGGAGCTGGATTCTTCCCACCGAAAAAGTTGTTGCGGCCAATGGCAACGTGAATAGTGCCAGCCACCTTCTCGTCCGTCATCAAGTTCCCTAGCAGGCGAGCGTTGGGGTTGGTGCCGATACCCAGTTCGCCGATGACCCGTGACCATTCGCCATTGGGTTTGCTCTCACCTTCTGCGATCAATTGCTGCAAATGCGTCGCCCCTTCGCCTCCCTCGATGTGCACGACACGTCCTTTTTCAAAGACCAGCCGTATCGGCTCGGAGAGCACCAGCCCGGGCAGACTCTTGTCAACCACCAGCACCCCTTCGGCGCTGTCCTCGACGGGCGCAACGTATACCTCGCCCGCCGGCAGATTGCCGAGCACTCCCTGCCCTCGGATGACCCCTGTGTCCGCCTGCCACTCACGTCCCGCCGCAGAAAGCCGTAAGTCAGTCCCCAGAGGGGTGGTGATGTGGACCGAAGAACGGCTGCGCAGCCAATCGGCCAGGGCTTGGGTGAGAGCAGCGAGTTGCTCATAATCGGCGCTTAATTCATGCTCCAGGATGCCGCGATCAATATAGACGCCGAAGCCGTAGCGTGCTTGGCTTTCCCGGATCGTCTTCAGAATGACGTGATGCGCCGGCCCTTCCAGCAATGCATCGGCCGACGACAGAAACCGGACGACCACGTCCATATGCGGGATAAGGTCCCGCAAGTGGGGCGGGTACTCGCTGAAGGGACGGGCCGCGTCCGGGATGGTATAGGTCCATAGCTCAGCCGGGTTGGCCTTAAGTGCCTCGGCTTGAAGCGCGTCGCGCATGAAGCTCAATGGTTCGTCCACGACGATGAGGATTTTCTCCCCGGACTGCAGGCCCATGCAGGTATGGATGATATTAACCGCCCAACGAGGGCTTGCTTCTGTCATGATTTCGCCTTTCTTCAGGTTTAGGGTGGAATTTGTGAAGTTTTGATTGTAACTATTTGAACATACGGCTGCTCCCGCGCTTTCCCGACGAGGACCCATCCGCGTCTGAGGTGGGGGGAGAAGGGCTTGGGTCCAGCGGTAGAGCCTGATCTCGCTGACGGCGGGCGACCGCCGTCTCCGAGAAATAGGCCTGCCAGCGGGCGGGGGCGTCCGGGTCTTCGGCGCCGTGAGGGGTGATGCGCTGCCGCACGCGGCACAACACAGGCGTGTTCACGGCGCTCCCGGCCACGATGACCTGTCCCTTGGACAGCGCGGGCAACTCCTTGAGCAGGTCGCGCCCCACCGACTCCACGCTCTCGGCAACCCGCGCCTGGTCAATGGGATTGACAATGCGCATGATGCACTGGGTCATACACTGCGACAACACGTCACTATCTAGCTTGCCCGGTCGCTGGCTGATGAGACCAACGGAGACGCCGAACTTGCGTCCTTCCGAGAGGATGGTCTTGAGGATTTGGGTGGTCACCACATCGGCATTGGCGGGCGCGTAGTTGTGCGCTTCTTCGATGAGGACGAAGGTAGGGTAGGGCAAGTAGTTTTCGTCCCTTTCGGCAGCCTGTCCCTTTTCGGTGTCCATCCGGGCTTGGTTCAAACGGCGTAGTAAAGTGGCGACGATGACCTGTTGTTCTCGTTGGTCAATTTCGTTGAGCTGGAGTACGGTGCACTGGCCGGGACGGAACAGCTCGCCCAACGGCATATGCTCAAAGTCGTGGAAGATCCTGGAGTGGCCGAAAACTGAGTTGACACGCCAGACCAGGGCGCCGATGGTGACGTCTTCTTCCAGTTCGAGATCAGCGTCGGGGTCTGTCACCGGGGTCTCGTCCCCACCGGCACGCAGCATAACCATAAACTGCCCTAATGTCCATTTGTCCCCATACTTGCGTCGCGTGGCGTTGTAGGTGCGGCCCAATTGGTAGTGCATTTTCTCCGAGAGGTTGGGCAGCAGGTAGCGAAAATCGCCCAGTGTGAGGGAAGAGATACGAACTTTGATCTGGTCTGGCCGGATGACGCGCACTACCGGCTCGTAGCCCTGGTCTCGGAACTCACCGCGCCCCATCATCTCCTGCAAGGTATCGTATTCGCCGTGGGGATCGACGATGAGGATACTGGCCCGATTGTAGGGCTTCATCATTTCCTCGATGATCACACTGGCCAGGTAGCTCTTGCCGGCACCGGTGCTGGCGATGATGGCCAGGTGGGTGCTGGTGAAGCCCCGCACGTCGAGGGTTACCGGTACCGCGTCTGGAGGGCGGCTGAGCAGTGAGCCGATGTGAGCCGAGCCAATCCCACGCATCTGCTTCTTGGTCAGCACGTTGGCCAACATCTCGTCATCGGCGATATAGATGGGGCTGCCCGATTCGGGCGGTACGCGCGGGTTGACGAAATCACCCAGGTCTGGATGGTAGTAACCCAACACCACGACCGTAACCTCGAACAGTTCGTGTCCTGGACCGCCTGCCTCACCACTGGGTTGTCCCTCGCGGAAGCCGAGCATGGCGGCCACCTCGGCCGGAGGGACGGCCGGGTCAGCCATAAAGCTGTCAGGGTAGAGTCGTAGAGGCACCCGGTCGGTAACGCGTCCCAGAATCTGGCGCGTTTGCCCTTCTACTTGCGTCTCGTAATAAACGAACTCGCCAGTCTTGGCCCGGCGCTCGGCGTCGGGGGTGACGAAGGTGTATTCGTGGGCCGATTCGCCGGGACCTTTCGTGGTGCCGATGCAACGGATGGAATCGGATAAGCGGATGGGGTGTGTCGCTTCTGTTGGGTTGTTGTTCATAGGTTACTTCCTCCTCTTGGCGGGACCTTATCCCGCTGGCGTGACACTCGTCTTCCAGGCCAGGTTGCCACGCAACACGGCCAGTTGCCGCTTTTGGTCGGGGAACAGGTCACCCAGCCGGTTGACCACGTTCAGCAGCAAGTGAGGGATGAGCGGGTCGCCTTGGGCCAACAGCAGGGGGGCATAGGCTAACGAAAGGCCATTGTCGGAGCGGTGGAAAGCCCGTACTTCATCTGCTGCCATCATCTCCACCTCGGCGCCGACGGTCGCCGCCAGCAGCGGCACGCCCTGGTGAACGCCAGCAGGAGTCACCTGCCCTACCGCCACGATGCCTACCAGCGTTGCCTGTTCGCGCAGATAATCGGGCGAGAAGACCTCCAGGTCGGCGGGTGGGGACAGGCGCGGCCCCAGGTTGCCGAACTCGGGGTTCATCAAGATGGTACTATAGATGAGGCCCACCAGATAGCTGCGGAGTGCTCCCTGGGCGGTGTCGGCGTTCAGCCCCACGCGCACAAAAGTGCTGAAGGCGTAGTCCTCCGGCGATGGGGATGGCTCGATTTCTCCCGGGGCATAAACCTGGCAGACGTAATCGACGTGGGTGTTGGACTTAACGATCTTCCCAATTCGCATACGACTATCCTCTGTTGTGTGTCATCTGATGCGGATGATGCCTTCATCCGGACCCAATTGGTCAAATTGGGCCTTGAGCATATCCCGCTCCACCGTTTTTCGAGCGATTTTGTGTTCGAGTTCGGCTGCCATCTCTTCCAACAGGTCGCGGCCCTGACGACGAGCTAGCTTCACTTCCAGACTCAATTGCACGCTGGGGCGTAGGTGCAGGCTACGCAATTGGCTCTCGATCTCGCGCACACGACGCTGACAGCGTACCACTGCATTTTGCAATGCCTGCACCAATTGCGCCTCTGTCTGACCAGGACGGGCGCGCCCAGTCCGGATAAAAAGATCCGGCTCCTCAGCCAGGGCCTCCAGTTCGGCCAGGCTGCGGGCGGCGTAAGCAGCGTTGATAGCCGCCATTTTTTCGGTACGATATGCGCGGTCAGCCTCATCCAGGGCCAGGTCCGGGTGAAAGCGGCGGGCCAGTTGGCGGTACAACTGCTTGATTTGCGCCTCGCCGGCCGGGCTGAGGGGTTGGGACGGTGGCGTGGGCGCAGAGGCGGGCGGCGCTTGCCAGGCGCGCCGATACTGCCTGTCGGCGGAGAGATAGCTGTAACCAAAAACCTGCTTGTTGCGCAACGTCTGGATGCGGTCGTCATAGCGCTGGATCTCCGCTTCCAACGTCTCCAGCTTGTCCCACAAGTGGCCTACTTTGGCCTCAAATTCAAACTCAAAGGTGTTGACTTCTGCCAGTTGGTCGGCCAGTTGCGCCTCGGCCTGGATGAGCTCAGCCTGGGCCTGCTCCAGGGTGGTCCGTAAGCGGGTTAATTGTTCTGATACCGTCTCAGATCCCCAGCCTGCCATTGTTCCCTTTCTGGTAGCCAACAGAAACTTGTCTGGAGGTTTGTCAATGGTCCTTTACTGAAATTAAGCGGCCAAGCTTTGTCCAGTCTCAAGACCTCCTCTTTCAAGGAAATCCAATCGGCTTCGGTATGCGTACATTTAAATAGATGGAAGGTGTAACCCATGAACCTTACCATTAAAATATTGAAAGGAGTGACGTATGAAAGCCATGTTGCATCGGCTATCAAGCGCGCTGGCCATCGTCCTCATCGTCCCTCTCAGCAGCGCCTTTTTCCCGGCACGAGCCTTGGCTGATGGGTATCAGCCTGGGCAAACGGCTGCTATTTCGACCTATGCCCCATATTTCACTTGCACCTACATCGTTCGCCCTGGCGAGACGCTGTCGGGGCTGGCAGTACGTTATCATACGACTGTCTATGCCCTGGCGCAAGCCAATCGGTTACGTAACCTGAACTTCATCTGGAGTGGTATGTCGTTGCTGGTGCCATGTGAAACAGTTGGTTATCCCCCGTCGTGCAGCAGTGCTATCTATGTCGTCCGGCCAGGAGATAACCTGTTTCGCATCGGCTTGCGCTTCGGCGTCAGCCCATACACAATTGCTGCCTTCAATGGAGTGCGTAACGTCAACTTGATCTTCGTGGGAATGCGTCTAGCGATTCCCTGTGCCAGCAACTACGCACCCCAGCCTCAGCCCGCGCCTGCCCCAGGTTACCCACCGGCCCAACCAGCGCCCTCACCCAGTTATCCGCCAGTTCAACCAGCGCCCTCACCTGGTTATCCACCGGCCCAGCCATCGCCCACGCCGCCTCCGACCACTGGGCAGGTCATGGTCATGATGCAGAACATCGCCTTCAACCCGCAGACCATCACCATTCACGTGGGGCAAACAGTCGTTTGGCGCAACGATGATGCA
>JAHELX010000105.1 GCA_024643945.1 Anaerolineales bacterium | reverse complement strand
TCTACTTCTCGTTTTGCACTCACAGATTGTCATCCTTCTCCACGTCTTTGTCGTTTCCTTGTTACCCTACATTATGTCATTCCGAGGAGCGAAGTGCCCCGTATGGGGTACAAAGTGCCCCGTATGGGGTACAAAGTGCCCCATACAGAGTACACGGCAGTGAGGCTCGCCCCATGCCGGGACGGGCAGGTGAGGCTGGGCCGAAGGGAATCTCTCGATACGCGGCCCGAAGGGGCCAATCCGGGGGGAACGATTCCGATCGGTGCGGTCGCCTAAACCGGGCAAGCGCGATGAAGACCCTAAAGGTTTTAAAAACCTTTAGGGTCTGGAGCCGCTCATTTGAAGCACACCCAAATGGAATTCGCCCACAGGGCTAAAGGAGGAAAGCGATGAGCCAACGAGTGGATGTAACACGGGTCAAGGAAACCCACAAAGAAGCCATCATGGCGAAGCCGAACGTCGTCGGCGTCGGGACGGGCTACAAGGTCAGCAGGGGACAGAGGACGGATGAGCTGTGCGTGGTGGTGCTGGTGCGTCAGAAGGTGCCCGAGGCCGGACTGCACCCAGAGGCACTGGTGCCCCAAGGCATCGATGGCGTGTCCACCGACGTAGTGCAGGTGGGCGACCTTAGGGCCTTCCAGGCGCGCACCGACCGCTGGCGTCCGGCCCCCGGTGGGGTGAGCATAGGCCACTACCAGGTGACGGCCGGAACCTTTGGAAGCGTCGTACGCGATCGCGCCAGCGGCGACCGCCTGATTCTCTCCAATAATCACGTGCTGGCCAACAGCAACGCCGCCAGTCCCGGCGACCCGATCCTCCAGCCAGGCGCGGCGGACGGCGGGCAGGTGGCGGACGACACAATCGCTCGCCTGGAGCGCTTCTGCCCGATCGAGTTCAGCGTCTCGCCACCGACCTGTCCGTTGGCGACGGGCGTGGCGGACGCCGCCAACGCTCTGGCGCGCCTGGTGGGCTCAAAACACCAGCTTCAAGCCCTCCAGAGCGATGCGCAGGCTTCCAACCTTGCGGACGCCGCCGTGGCCCGCCCGCTGGAGGATGGCGATATCCTGGACGAGATCCTGGAAATTGGGGTTGTGGACGGCACGGCGCCGGCCACGCTGGGGATGTCTGTGCGCAAATCCGGTCGCACGACGGGTCTTACCACCGGCGAGATCACCGTATTGGATGCCACGGTGGACGTCAGCTACGGCCTCTTTCAAATCGCCCGCTTCGAGGGGCAGATTGTCAGCGGCCCCATGTCGAGCCCCGGAGACTCCGGCTCGTTGCTGGTGGCGGGCGATTCTCAGCTCGCCGTCGGCTTGCTGTTCGCTGGGTCGGATCAGACCACGATCTACAACCCGATTCAGGCGGTGCTCGACTGTGTGGAGGTGGAGATATGAGCCAGGGGATAAACGAGAGCGCTGATATGCAGGCCGCCTATGACAAGGTTCAGGCGGTCAAGCGAGCCCACGAGGTCGAGTTGATGGGCAGGGCGAATGTCGTCGGTGTGGGCGTGGGCCTCCGCCAACGGGGGGGCGTGCGAACGGACGAGGTGACCGTGGTGGTGATGGTCCGCCAAAAGGTGCCGCGAGCTCAGTTGGCGCCGGCCGACGTGATTCCAACCGAGATCGAGGGCGTGCCGGTGGATGTGCAAGAAGTGGGGGAGATCGTGGCCCACGGCTGACCTGACCTGGGGGGATACGTAATACGAGGTGGAACTTTCTGCTCGTCGGGCGCGTCCATTTGATGACACCCTAGGGAGAGTGCTGAAAAAGTGGGCATTTTTAACGCATCCCAAAGGGACCCCGAGGGGAAGACGCGGAGACGCAAAGAAAAATCTTCTAGAAACTCTGCGCCTTTGCGCCTTTGCGCCTCCCTGGCCCGCTGGCGCGAGCCACCTGTGCCGCGCCGACAGGTGCAGGCAGGACGGGCTGCGTTGAGACTTTTTCAGTACTCTTCTAGGTTGAAACCTTCGCAAGGGTTATCTGACCTGAGTAGTAACGGAGGACGTAAAAATATGCCCACTAAACGGACCAGGGTCATAAGCCGGCTCCTGTGGTTGCCAGGTGTGCTGGCAGTTTCGGCTCTTCTGGCCGGATGCACGCTGCCTTCTCCCGGCCCAGGTCAGGTGACGCCGGCACCGGTTGTCACGAGCCGCCCCGCCAACGACATCCGGGCGGTGCTGGATGAGCACCAGGAGGAATTGATGCGGCTGCCCGGTGTCGTCGGGGTGGGCATTGGGCAGGACGAGACAACGGGTGAGCCTATCATCGTGGTTCTGATGGCGGAGCCAGCGCCTGATCTGGAGAAGGCCTTACCGCGGAAGCTGGATGGATATTCGGTAAAGCCCCTCGTGGTCGGCGAGATCAAAGCGCAGTGAGGATTCACCACAACTGGACGGTGGTGAAATGCAGGACCTTCTCGTCAGAATCGGCAATCCATTTATGAAATTCATTTTGCGTTCACCACTTCATAGCCTGTTCAGCAAGAACGTTATGCTAATCACCTATGTTGGACGCAAAAGTGGAAGAACCTACACAACCCCTGTCAACTATCTGGTTCAGGGGGATGTGTTGAGGACTGTGAGCTTTCGGAAACGCACGTGGTGGCGGAATCTACGTGGAGGCAGATCGGTCATTTTGCGCTCGCAACGGCCCTCTGCGCCCAGCGCGGTTCCTGCACCCACCAGCGCATCATACCCAGCGCTACCAGGTTGACACCAGCGCTGAGGGCGAAGAGCCAGGTGTAGTTGATGCCTGCCAGCCAGGCGCCCAGTAGTGGCGCTACCACGCTGACCAGCCCTACGCTGGTATTGGCCAGACCCACGTAGGTAGGCCGCCGCTGGGGCTCGCAAAACTCCAGGACCAACAAAATACCCGAAACGATGACCGCCCCCAAGGTGACCCCCAGCAGAGCAAAGACCGCGTAGTACCAATCTGGCGAAGGGGCCAGCCAGGCCAGTGTAAAAGCCAGCAATGAGGCCAAAGCGCTGAGCTCCAGGGATAGCTTGTGCCCGAAGCGATCGGCCAGGAGTCCAAAGGCCAGGTTGCCCAGCGTCTGGCCCAGCAACAGCGCCGCGGTGTAGATACCGACCGTGCTGTCTGGCACCTGCCAGCGCCCCACTGCTGAGACCGTGACGAATCCCACCCCCATGGTGCCCAAGGCTAACGTCAGCCGCGCCAGCAAGAAGCGACGGAAATTGTGGTCGTGGCGCAGAATGTCGGGTAACCCGGCCCAAAACTGGCGGTTGCTTTGCCGGGGAGCGGTGACGGGTTGTACCGGCTCCCGGGTCAGGGCGATGAAGAACCAACTGAGGCTGATGCCAATGGCAGCAATCGTGAATACGTAGACGAAATTGATGGGGAAGAGAAAGGCGCCCAAGATCCAGGTGCTGAGGGCGGCTCCCAGCGTGCCGGTGCCGGTGCCGCCAAACATGGTGATGCCGAAAAAGCGCCCGCGCCGGTCTACCGGGAAACAGCGAGCAATCATGTCCTGCCAGGCGGTTGCTATTACTCCAGCGCCCAGGTTGTGCCAGGCGTAGCCCACCAGGAAAAGGGCCAGCGCCAGTCCTGGTGACCGGCCGGCGACCAGGGCGGCCCCCGCCAACACCCAAATCGGCAGTCGCTCCAAGAAGAATCCCAGGTTGACAACTACCGGTTTCTTACGGGCCAGCCGTTCCACCCCATTGGCCGTGAAAAGCTGGGGCAGGTACCAGCCGGCCTGGGCGATGACCGCTACCAGGCCAATCGGAAGCGGGCTGGGGGTGAGTTTACTGATGAAGAGAGGCAGGATCGTACTGGAAGAGATAAAACTGAGTCCGAACCAGAAGCTGATGCCCTCTATCAAATTGACGCTGAAATTCCAGCGGTAATTGCGCTCGACTTCAGCCGCGATTTCGTCGTCGCTGCGCGGCAGCACTGGCCGGTCAACTCGCAACAAACGGCGCAGGGCCAGCCGCATCCCGGCGTTGATCCATAAAATCAAAGGCATAGTGCACCAAGGATGGCTTTAGGGAGTTCTCGCTTTCGCAACTAAGAAACAAAGGCGTTTGGTACGGACGCCAGAATAACACACAAGGATTGTAGCGGCAGGCAGGGGGTTCGTCAAGATTGAAAAGGGTCTGGCTAAACCTGGTTGATCCTTGCGAAGGTTTTGAACCTTCGCAAGGATGTTCCCAACTAATTTTAGTCACACCCAATTGAAAAGCCGCCGCAGGCCTTCGTTGCGCCTCCCGAAGGGGAACTACACCACGGGTGCCAAAAGTCGGAGATAATAGCGACAAACTTCACTTGGACAAACGTCCTGCCGGGACTATAATAATCCAAGGGCAGGGTAGGGCGTTTTGCTGCCTGTGTCCGCTGAATTGGGCATCCCACTTTATTACTGTTTTTTCCTACAGCTTAATTCCGCCTGGCCCCCAAAAACGAACTTATTTTGATTAAGGATATCCCTTGATTAAGGAGGTAATATGATGACGCGCAGTCAGGTAACTATAGACGGCAATGAAGCGGCCGCCTATGTTGCCCACAGAACCAACGAGGTGATCGCCATTTATCCGATCACTCCCTCTTCGGCCATGGGCGAACACGCCGACGAATGGAGTGCCCAGGGCGTGAAGAACATTTGGGGCACGATCCCCCTGGTGATGGAAATGCAGTCGGAAGGGGGTGCTTCCGGTGCCGTTCACGGGGCGCTGCAGACCGGGTCCCTGACGACTACTTTCACCGCCAGCCAGGGCCTGCTGCTCATGATTCCCAACATGTACAAAATTGCGGGCGAATTGACCAGCACCGTCTTCCACGTCTCTGCTCGTACCGTGGCTACCCATGCCCTCTCCATCTTTGGCGACCACAGCGACGCGATGGCCGTCCGGTCCACCGGCTGGGCTATGCTCTTCTCGGGCTCGGTGCAGGAAGTGATGGACTTGGCCCTCATCGCCCAGGCCAGCACCCTGGAGGCGCGCGTTCCCATTTTGCACGTCTTCGACGGCTTCCGCACTTCGCACGAGGAGATGAAGGTCGAGAAGCTGACCGAAGATGACATGCGGGCCATGATCGACGACGACCTGGTACGCGCCCACCGCGCCCGCGCCCTTTCGCCAGACCATCCCTTTATCCGTGGCACTGCGCAAAACCCGGATGTATTTTTCCAGTCCCGGGAAACGGTCAACCCGTACTACCTGGCCGCCCCGGGTATTGTTCAAAAAGCGATGGACAAGTTCGCCAGCATCGTAGGCCGCCACTACCACCTCTTTGACTATGTGGGGGCGCCGGATGCCGAGCGAGTCATCGTCCTGATGGGATCCGGCTGCGAGACGGCTGAAGAGACTGTCAACTACCTGGTATCCCAGGGCGAAAAGGTGGGCGCAATCAAAGTGCGCCTTTACCGTCCTTTCTCGGCCCAACATTTCCTGGCCGCCCTACCGGCTACGGTCAAGGTGATCGCTGCCCTGGACCGCACCAAAGAGCCGGGTGCAATCGGGGAACCCCTCTACCAGGACTTGGTAACGGCTGTCAGCGAAAGCTTTGCCAGTAGCAGCGCCCCCTTCGCCAGTTTCCCGCGCGTGATCGGCGGCCGCTACGGTCTATCATCCAAGGAGTTCACGCCGGCTATGATCAAGGGCGTCTTCGACGAGATGGCCAAACCCCAGCCCAAGAATCACTTCACCATCGGCATTAACGACGATGTGACCCACACCAGCCTCGACTACGACCCTGACTTTACCGTCGAGCCGGCCGACATGGTACGCGCTATCTTCTGGGGGCTGGGTGCCGACGGCACAGTGAGCGCCAATAAGAACTCCATCAAGATCATCGGCGAGGAGACTCCCTACTACGCCCAGGGTTATTTCGTCTACGACTCCAGAAAATCCGGCACTCGCACCACTTCCCACCTGCGCTTTGGCCCGCACCTCATTCAGAGTACCTATCTCCTGCAAAAGGCCAACTTTGTGGCCGTGCACCAATTCGGCTTTCTGGAACGTTACAACGTGCTGGCAGACGCCGGACGGGGAGCCACCTTTCTGCTCAACAGCCCCTACGGCCCGGATGAGGTCTGGGATCATCTGCCACGCCAGGTACAGGAGCAGGTGATCGCCAAAAAGCTCAAATTCTACGTGATTGATGCTTATTCGGTGGCCCAGGAGACCGGTATGGGGGTGCGCATCAACACCATCATGCAGACCTGCTTCTTCGCCATCAGTGGTGTGCTGCCCCGGGACGAGGCCATCGCCAAGATTAAGGAAGCCATCCGGGATACCTACGGCAAGCGGGGTGAGGCGGTGATCCAGAAGAACTTCGCGGCTGTGGACGCAGCCCTGGCTCACCTTCACCAGGTAGAAGTTCCCGATCAGGCGACCAGCCGCATCGAAATGCCGCCGGTAGTTCCGCTGGAAGCGCCCGAGTTTGTACAGAAGGTAACGGCCAAGATCATCGCCGGTGAAGGGGACTCCCTGCCGGTCAGCGCCCTGCCGATTGATGGCACCTACCCCAGCGGCACCACCCAGTGGGAGAAGCGCAACATCGCGCAGGAAGTGCCGGTCTGGGAACCGGATATCTGCATCCAGTGCGGCAAGTGTGTGCTGGTCTGCCCGCACGCGGTCATCCGCGCCAAAGTGTACGACGAAAGCGCCCTGGCTGGGGCCCCGGAGACCTTCAAGCATACTAATGCGCGTTGGAAGGAACTACGGGACCAGAAATACTCGCTGCAAGTGGCCGTCGAGGACTGCACGGGGTGTGCCATGTGCGTGGAGGTTTGCCCGGCCAAGGATAAGAGCCAGGTAGGACGCAAGGCCATCAACATGGCGCCGCAACTGCCGCTGCGAGAGCAAGAGGCGAAGAATAGGGAATTCTTCCTGGACCTGCCGGATTTCCCGCGCCATGATGGGTTGAACTTCACCAACGTGAAGAATGTGCAGCTCTTACAACCTCTCTTCGAGTTCTCGGGCGCCTGCGCGGGTTGTGGCGAGACGCCTTACGTCAAGTTACTCAGCCAGTTCTTCGGCGACCGGGCCATCATCGCCAACGCTACCGGTTGCTCCAGCATCTACGGCGGCAACCTGCCCACGACTCCCTGGACCTTTAACCAGGAAGGGCGAGGGCCGGCCTGGAGCAACTCCCTCTTCGAGGACGCCGCCGAGTTCGGCCTGGGTATGCGCCTGACCCTGGACAAGCACACCGAATACGCCCGGGAACTGGTGGACCGCCTGCGGGACGTGATCGGCTCCGAGCTGGCCGGCGCGCTGCTGAACGCTGACCAGTCCACTGAGGCTGGCATAGATGCCCAGCGCCAGCGGGTGGCAGAGCTAAAAGCCAGGCTGGAAGGCCACCAGGACTCGGCGGCACGCGACCTGTTGAGCCTGGCCGGCGTGCTGGCCAAGAAAAGCGTGTGGGCCGTGGGGGGGGACGGCTGGGCTTACGACATCGGCTACGGCGGTTTGGACCACGTGCTGGCCAGCGGCCGCAATGTCAATGTGCTGGTGCTGGACACGGAGGTCTATTCCAACACTGGCGGCCAGGCCTCCAAAGCAACCGGCCTTGGCGCGGTGGCCAAGTTTGCTGCGGGTGGCAAGCCCACCCCCAAGAAGGACCTGGGCATGATGGCTGTGAGCTACGGCTACGTCTACGTGGCCCAGGTGGCTATGGGGGCCAGCGATGCCCACACAGTCAGGGCCTTCCTGGAGGCTGAAGCTTACGACGGCCCATCCCTGATCATTGCCTACAGCCACTGCATCGCCCACGGCATCGATATGGCCAAGGGAATGAATCAACAAAAACTGGCGGTGGATTCCGGTTATTGGCCCCTCTACCGCTACAATCCGGCTCTCACGGCCGAGGGCAAGAACCCACTGCAATTGGATTCCAAAGCGCCCAAGATCCCGCTCAGGGACTATGTGTACAACGAGACCCGTTATCGCATGTTGACTCAAAGCAACCCTGAGGCAGCCGCGCGTCTTCTGGTCGAAGCACAAGAAGCGGTGAAGACGCACTGGCAGAAGTACGAAAAAATGGCAAACATGGAATAAAGACGTGGAACGTGAAACGTAAAACGTGAAACGTGAAGCGTAAAACGTGAAACGTGAAGCGTAAAACGTGAAACGTAAAACGTGAAAGCAGTGTCTCTTTGGAGGGAGCTTCATCACGTTTTACGTTTTACGTAACACGTAACGCGCATCACGTCCGTTCACACAACAGGGGGTAAAAGCTATGGACTTGACAACTACCTACATGGGTATGGCCCTGAAAAACCCAATCGTGCCGTCGGCGTCGCCCCTGTCCGAAAGCCTGGATAACATTCGTCGCATGGAAGATGCCGGCGCTGCCGCCGTGGTGATGTACTCCCTCTTCGAGGAACAAATCACCCTGGAAAGCCAACAACTGGACCATTACTTGAGTTACGGCACAGAAAGTTTTGCCGAAGCCCTGAGTTACTTTCCGGATATGGGGACGTATAAGGTGGGCCCGGACGATTATCTGAACCGGGTCGGCCGCGCCAAACAGGCGGTCGACATTCCCGTTATTGGCAGCCTCAACGGTGTGTCCACGGGCGGGTGGATCGAATATGCCCGCCAAATCGAAGAGGCTGGCGCCGATGGGCTGGAGTTGAACGTCTACTACATACCCACCGACCTGGGAATGACGAGCGCCGAGGTAGAGCAACTATACCTGGACATCCTGCGCGACGTGAAGAAAACGGTCTCTATCCCGGTGGCCATGAAACTGAGCCCTTATTTCAGCGCCACCGCCAACATAGCCCAGCGCCTGGCTGAAGCAGGAGCGGACGCGCTGGTCCTCTTCAATCGCTTCTACCAACCCGATTTCGACCTGGAAAATCTGGAAGTGGTGCCCCGCCTGGTACTGAGCAACGCCCACGAACTACTCCTGCCGATGCGCTGGGTAGCCATCCTCTATGGTCGCGTGCCGGTAGATCTGGCTATCACCAGCGGCGTACATACGCTGGAAGAAGTGTTGAAAGGGGTGATGGCCGGCGCCAAGGTCACGATGATGGCGTCAGAGCTATTGCAAAACGGGATCTATCGCATTAGCCAAATCCTGGAAGGTATGGTCCAATGGATGGAAGAATACGAGTATGAGTCGGTGACCCAGATGCAAGGCAGCATGAGCCAGCAGAATGTGGCCGAAGAGGCTGCCTTCGAACGGGCCAACTACATGAAAGTACTGGGATCCTGGCGTCCTGAGCCGGGTGGCAAACTTCTCGCCTGAGTCCCGGTGTAGAACAGACATAAAGTAGGGGCGTTGCGTTGAACGCCCCTATTTTATATTTCCCCTAACAGCAATTCTAATTATGGCACTGTCCTGATGACCTAACCCCCCGGCCCCCTTCCCCCCTTGGCAGGGACAGGCTGCGAGGGAAGGGGGAGAACTGCTCCCACTTCCCCTAAGCATTCGCTTGACGCTTTAGCGCCCCAATGATATGATACGCTGACCATGAGGCCCAATCTGTTGCTCACTGGCCCGCCTGGTGTGGGCAAGACTACCCTTGTGATGCGTGCCCTGTCCAATTTGCCGCCGGGGGCTGCCTGTGGCTTTGTCACTCGCGAGCTGCGGCAAGGCGGGCGCCGGGTGGGTTTTGCTGCGGAAACGCTGGCCGGCGACTCGTGCGTCCTGGCTCACGTGGACGTGCGCAGTCCCTATCGGGTTGGCCGCTACC
The DNA here is from genome assembly GCA_024643945.1 of Anaerolineales bacterium. Next base: position 3,346 of record JAHELX010000105.1, on the reverse strand, counting down.
GGGTGGATCTAACTGGCTTTGAGGCGCTGATCCTGCCGGCTATCGATCCAACGCAAATTTCCGCGCCGCTGATCGTGATCGACGAAATCGGTAAAATGGAATGCTTCTCAGCTCGTTTCCGGAAGTTGGTGGTGGCGGCGATGGAATCAGACCGGGCGATCCTGGCCACCATTGCCCTGCGTGGCGACAGTTACGTTGAAAGTCTGAAGGCACGCTCGGATGTGACCCTGCTACACGTGACCCGGCAGAACCGGGACGAGCTGGTTGACCAGGTGATGGGATGGGTGCATGAGACCTCGATGTGAGCTGACTGCCCTTGCGGGAAGCCTAATGGTGTTGGTTTATGCCTGATCGACCCAAGAAACCGGATACCGTCACCGTCGGCGTCCTCTCCGACACCCACCTGCCCTATCGCATGCAACATTTACCGGACGAGATTTTCCACATCTTTCAGGACGTGGACCTGATCTTGCACGCGGGCGACGTGGACCGCATCGGATATCTGAGTGATCTGGCCGCGCTGGCCCCGCTCCACGCCGTGCGCGGCAATTTACACTTCACCGATCTGAGCGATGGGGGACATGACTTACCGCTTAATTTGCAACTCCCTATCGCCGGACACAGTGTGGTCGTCGATCACGGTGGCTGGCCCGATTTCTGGTCAAAGGCCGGCGACTGGTTCATAGAAAATTTCTTCAAGCCAGGCAAAGACCTGCTCAATCAACGCATAGCCGACCGGTTGGTGCAATTGTACCCCCAGGCTGATGTGATCATCTTTGGTCACAGTCACCAGCCGTACCAGGCCTGGCATGATAAAACTCTGATTTTCAATCCAGGGGCCGTCTGTCCCACTTCACGACAGGTTCCATCGGTGGGCCGGCTTTACCTGGGGCCTGGCATCGCCGAAGCCGAGGTCATCCCCCTTGCCTGAGAGACTGTCTGGAAAGTCAGGGGGGCCGTGTGGAGCAGACTTTCCAGTCTGCTCCACGGCGTGAATAGGGAGAACCCAATTGGCTGAAGCCTCTATTCCGCCTAGAGAGGGCACATCCATTACCGGGCCTATTGCACGCAGGCTGGCATTGCAACTCAGCGCTGCGACGCTGGCCCGTCTGGTCCTGAACACCTCTCGACGTTTTGCCTACACTTTTGCCCCGGCCCTCAGCCGGGGCCTGGGCGTGCCGCTGCCGGCCATCACTCGTCTCATCGCAATCAACCAGGCGACGGGCGTGCTGAGTCTTTTCTTTGGTCCGCTGGGCGACCGCTGGGGCTACCGGGTGATGATGCTGGCTGGGCTGGGCGCGCTCACTGTAGGTATGCTGGCGGGTGGCCTGGTGCCGGTTTACGGCATGGTGTTGCTGGCTCTCCTCCTGGCCGGGCTCGGCAAAAGCTTCTTCGACCCAGCCCTCCAGGCCTACGTGGGTGAACGAGTGCCCTATCAGCGCCGGGGACTGGCTATGGGTCTCATAGAACTCGCCTGGGCCGGGAGTTCGTTGGTAGGCATTCCCCTCATGGGCCTGCTGATAGAGGGGCAGGGATGGCAATCGCCCTTTCTGGTGTTGGGTGGGCTTGGCTTACTGGGTACTATCACCCTCGGATTCCTCATCCCCCGTGGCGACCAGCAGCGGAGTGGCGACAGAGGCTTGATTGGTTTTCGCGAGGCCTGGCGGCGGTTGAGCCAGGAGCGAGCTGCCTTGGGCGCGCTTGGCTTTGGTCTTTTGGTCAGCGCCGGCAACGACAACCTGTTCGTGGTTTATGGCGTCTGGTTGGAGGCTACTTTTGGCCTGACCGTCGTCGCGCTGGGGGCAGCGACCACCGTCATCGGCGTGGCCGAGTTCTTGGGCGAAGGCTTAACAGCCTCTATTTCCGACCGGCTAGGGCTGAAACGGGCGCTGCTCATCGGCCTGACTCTGTCGGCGCTGAGTTACATCTTGCTGCCGCTGCTAGGGCGGACTCTATGGTTGGGGCTGGCAGGACTGTTCGTCGTTTTCCTCACCTTTGAATTCACCGTCGTCACCTCTTTCTCCCTCTTCAGCGAGATATTGCCTGGCGCGAGAGCGACGATGATGTCTTCCAGTGTGGCAGCGCTTAGCCTGGGACGCGTGATTGGTGCGCTCATCGGCGGGCCGGTATGGTTGGCCGGGGGGCTGCTGGTGACCGGTTTGGTTTCAGCCGCTCTGAGTGGGCTGGCACTGGGCTGCCTGGTGTGGGGACTGCGCCACTGGCGGGCTTGAGTAGAGCGTCGTCAACTCACGCCCAAACTGAAATGTTTCCTTCCCGTTACGCAACTTGCCGAGTAGGCACAGAGATGATAGGATAGAGACACATCACAGTTACCCTTACGAGGTGCTTTAATGCTCCGAATCAGCGAATATCATCGCCCCCAAACTCTCGACGAAGCGCTGGCCCTGCTTCAGCGCAGCCGGGCCAGCGTGCCACTGGCTGGCGGTACTGATCTGATACCCTCGCGAGCGCCCCATGCGCAGGCTGTTGTGGACTTACAAGCTTTGGGCCTGGACGAACTGGCGGTCGAGGGATTCCATATGCACATTGGTGCGACGCTCTCCTTACAACAGCTGGTCATGTCACCGGTGGTGGGCGAATTCCTGGCCGAGGCAGCACGTCTGGAGGGACCTATCACATACCGCAACGCGGCCACTGTAGGGGGAACAATCGCCAGCGGCGACGCCCTGGCCCACGTGCTGATCGCGCTGTTGGCTCTCGACGCGGAGGTCCACCTGCGCCTGCCTGACCCGGCCACTGTCAGCCTGGATCGCATTCTGGACGACCCGCATAAGTTTCTGGATGGGGGGCTGATTACCAGCGTTACCGCGCTGTCCCCGGATGGAGCGCCAGGGACAGCAATGGCGCGCGTGGCCCGCACCCCGCGTGACAGGCCAATTGTAGCTGCGGCCGTGTGTGTCATCTGCGAGGGGGAACGATGCGGTGGCGCGCGCATCGCGCTGGCCGGTGTCGCCGACAGACCGATGCGCGCCTATGAAGCCGAAGAGCGGCTGAAAGGCCAGCCCTTCGACAGGGAGTTTGTGGACGCAACGCTGAAGGCCGCAGTCGAACATCTGAAGCCGCCGTCCGATTTCAAGGGGAGCAGCGAATACCGGCGCGAGATGGCCGCGGTTCTCACCCGGCGGGCGTTGTTGGAAGCGTGGGATAGGTTAGCACAGTAACCCACTCGGGCCATCAAAGGAGCAAGCCGATGACATTCACACGACGTGTGGAGGGAGGAAGCACGCTGGATGAACGCCTCTCACATTTGACAGCCAACGAACGGGCCGGGCTGGCTGCTTTCGTGAACCGGCTGCGCCAACGCTATGGTAATGACTTGCTGCGC
>JAHELX010000715.1 GCA_024643945.1 Anaerolineales bacterium | reverse complement strand
ATTCCGAGCGCAGCAGGGAATCCCTATACGTGCGCGCAAGCCCTGTCATTCCGAGCGCAGCGAGGAATCCCTATACGCGCGCGCACGCCCTGTCATTCCGAGCGCAGCGAGGAATCCCTATGGCCTTCCATAAAAAGGCCAGATCGCCAGAAGATAATTCCCTCGTCCTTTTGACCACTACGCGTGACTCTCTTAGCCACCCTGTCGCTTAGTAGAGAATGGTCTCACACGAGTCTGGTGTAGAGTAACGAAGGCCCTCAATTCACCAAACTCATGTGCAAAAAACCTGAATTCTTTCGTTTATTTAATATAGGCAGACTGTGCGGCTTCTTTTCCATAGCTGCTGCGAGAGGAACAGGTGTTGTTTGGCGCCTGGCAAGCGGCCGATCTGATATATTAGTTGCAGTGAAAGGAGGAGTAGTCCCATGAAAACACTGCTCGTTTTTGTACTCGGTCTTGGTTTAACGCTAGGTACTATGCTGATTTTCAGTTCCCAATCCATACCTGGGGAGCCACCAATCTTGAAGAACAACATGGCCAGGGCTCAGACAAATCCTGCCAATCAGGCATCCCAAGGTGAGTTAATAGGTGCTGCCTCGTCCACAACGGTGACAATGGTGTTCATCAATCCTGGAGATCCGATAGTGACGGCCCGAGCGGCCGAGGAACTGGCGAGCCTGGTCGAACAAGAAACGGGTTATACCGTTTACTCGTTCGTCGCCAGTTGTCCCGGGGCAGCAGTGGATATGCTGGCGGTTGGCGAAGCTGACTTCGGCTGGTTATCCTCCGTTGCTTATGTCTTTGCCCACGATCGAGCTGGAATCGAGGTGAAGCTGATAGCAGAGCGTGGTGGCAGCACGACGTACCGAAGCCAGTTTATAGTTCGAAGTGATAGCGGCATCAATACCCTGGACGACTTGGCCGGCAAGAACTTTGCCTTTGTGGATTCTCAGTCTGCCTCTGGATTCATGTATCCAGCCTTGCATATCAGCAATACGCAGGGAGTGCCCTACGACACTTTTTTGGGCCAGACAGTGTTCGCCGGTTCTCACACAGGCGTGGTTCAAGCTGTCTACAACGGTCAGTATGATGGCACGGCCATCCACGCTGGGGCCAGTTTCGAGGACGCACGGGCGTTTGTTGGCATTCCGGATGTGTTTTCTAAGACCAAGGTCATCGCTTATACCGACTACATCCCCAATGATACAGTCAGTGTGCGGCTGGATGTGGACCCCATTGTCGTGCAAAAGGTAATCAGTGGGCTGGTAAACCTGGCTGGCACGCCCGAGTGGGACGAGATCATGGTACATTTATATAACTGGGACGGCACAGCCCCCGGTGAAGACAGTGTGTATGACGTTGTGCGACAAGTCGTGACAACCTTTGGGCTCGAATTCGAGACCTGTTCCCAGGTGGCAACTGTGACCAGCGGCGGCGGAGGTTCTCTGGAATACGTGGATACGAACGGGCTGACCACGACCCTGCAGATACCACCAGGGGCTGTGACCGATACGCTGCAACTCAGCTTGGCGCCAATTCCTGCCGTTACGTATCTCCCGGCCGGCCATGCTGAGATTGGTCATTCCGTCAGCTTGATCGCGGTTATCAGTGGAACGGCTCAAAGTGTGACCTCTCTATCAGAACCCTACACCTTGACAGTTTCTTATGAGCAATACGAGCTGGAAGGGATCTATGAGGGTTCCTTGGCAGTGTATTGGTGGGATGGCACCAGTTGGGTGAAAGAGCCGACCAGTGCTGTGGATCCGGTAGCCGACATCGTGAGCGCCACACCAGATCATTTCTCATCCTTTGCGGTGTTGGGGGTAGGTAACGTGTACTTACCCCTGGTGGTCAAGAATTGGTGATGCTTGCTGTGTGCTCGTTTCCGAGTTGAGATACTTCCTGCCCCGCACGTTGTGGCCTGCGCCACTAGCCAGCTAGCAACCACTCCCACCCGATAATGAGATATCTTGAACAGGATAAAGCCCGCTTGGTCGCTCAGCCCGAAGCGGCAGGATCTTGGCCTTTGTTAGAAATCATTAGAATTTCGCCTAGGGATTGTCAGCAAAAGCCAGATATGCTATACTGGACACAAATCACAAAACATCCCACCTCAGAGGCTTGCCCGTGCCCATCGACTACAGCGAGTTGAAAAACCGCCTGTGGCACGCCGCCGACGAATTGCGCGCCAACTCCCGCCTGCGCTCCCACGAGTACTCAGTGCCCGTGCTCGGCCTGATCTTCCTGCGCTACGCCGATTATAAGTTCGGCCAGGCCCAGGCTGAATTGGAGAGAATGCCATCTGCCCTGTCCCGCCGCCGGGCCATCGGTCCCGCCGACTATCACGCCCGGGGCGTGCTCTACCTGCGCCCCGAGGCCCGCTTCCAGACCCTGGTCGAACTGCCCGAAGGCGAGAACATCGGCGCGCGCATCAACCAGGCCATGAAGCTCATCGAACAAGACAACCCGGAGCTCAAGGACGTCCTGCCCAAAACCTACAACCGCCTGGAAAACGCCACCCTGGTCACCCTGCTCAAGAACTTCAATTCCATTCCCATGGACATCGAAGGCGACGTCTTCGGCAAGATTTACGAGTACTTCCTGGGCCAGTTCGCCAAGGCCGAGGGTCAGCGCGGCGGTGAGTTCTTCACCCCCACCTCTATCGTCAAGCTCATCGTCGAGGTGATCGAGCCCTACCATGGGCGAATCTACGACCCGGCCAGCGGCAGCGGCGGCATGTTCGTGCAGAGCGCTGAGTTCATAACCCGCCACAAGCAGAATCCCCACGCCGAGATCAGCATCTACGGCCAGGAGAAGACGGTCGAGACCATCCGCCTGGGTAAGATGAACCTGGCCGTGCACGGCCTGAGCGGCGACATCCGCCAGGCCAACACTTACTACGAGGACCTGCACCGGAGCCTGCGCCGCTTCGACTTCGTCATGGCCAATCCCCCCTTCAACGTCAACAACGTAGACAAGGAGCGGCTCAAGGACGACCCTCGCTTCCCCTTCGGCCTGCCCCGGCCCGACAACGCCAACTACGTCTGGATTCAGATCTTCTACAGCGCCTTGAATGAGAAGGGCCGCGCCGGCTTCGTCATGGCCAACTCGGCCAGCGACGCCCGCCAGTCGGAGCTGGACATCCGCAAAAAGCTGATCCAGGACAAAGCGGTAGACGTGATGATCGCCGTCGGTTCCAACTTCTTCCTGACCGTCACCCTACCCTGCACCCTCTGGTTTCTGGACAAGGGTAAGAAAGGCACCGAGCGCGAAGACAGGGTGCTCTTCGTCGACGCCCGCTGCATCTACCGCCAGGTCGACCGCGCCCTGCGCGACTTCACCGACGAGCAAATCGCCTTCATCGCCAACGTCGTCCGTCTCTACCGCGGCCAGCCCCTGGACCGCGGCACCGCCTCCGCCGCCGAAGACGGCCAACTCTCTTTTCTACCCCCCGACCGATCTTCCC
>JAHELX010000104.1 GCA_024643945.1 Anaerolineales bacterium | reverse complement strand
TGAGCTGCCGGCTGGCGCCAGCAGCAGCCCATTCGCCAGCGCCAAGACAACCAGCAATAGGAGGCGGGGGATAGGGGCGTCGTAGGGTAAGCTGTCGTTTTGCCCTACGTTTCGCTCTGATACATTCGCGCTATGTTGCTCCTTATGCTCTTTGTTGCCCGTCACTAACTCTTTTCCTACTCCTCCCTACTCTGTCTCTTGGTCCGCTGTTCCAGTCGGCGCTGCTGGCGCGCTTCGGCCTCGGCCCAGCGACGGCGTTCCTCATCGGTCTCCAGGATCAAGGGGGGGACTTTGACCGGCTGACCGTCGTCGTCCAGGGCTACGAGGACCAGGTAGGCGGAGTTGGTGTGGGTGCGCTCGCCGGTGAGCGGGTTTTCGGCGACGACCCGCACACCTACTTCCATCGAGGTATGTCCCACCCAGTTGAGACTGGCGTTAAGCGTTACCAATTCACCCACGCGCACGGGCGAATAGAAGGTCATCGAGTCGATGGCGATGGTGACGGCCGGACGTTGGGCGTGGCGCATGGCACACAAGCCGGCCGCTTCGTCCACCAGTCTCATAATCACGCCGCCGTGGACGTTACCCAAAGGGTTGGCGTGCTGGGGGAGCATAAAGTGATGCAGAGTAACCTGGCTGTCCTTCACTCGTTTGCCTGGCATAGGCACACCCTCCAGCCCCTAGCCTCTCCCGGCCCACGCGGCGACCCGGCCTGGCCTGCCTGCACTTGCCCGTCCCGGCTGCGCCACGCGGGCCGGGGTGACACAGGCACAGGTGCACTCCCGCGACCCCGCTCGCGCCTGGCGCGGGACGGGGCAGCGGGCCGGGAAGCCGGGACGGGCAGCCCCCAGCCGCCAGCCCCTAGCCCCCAGCCCCCAGCCCCCAGCCCAGGCCAATGAGCCGCGCCCTTTCCAGTAACAGTCCGGCGATGGCAGCGTCTTGCACCCCGACACCGGTCAGGTCGCAGACAATGACCTGGTCGTCGCTGGTGCGGCCGGGGATACGGTTCACGATGACATCGCCCAATTCCCCACTAATATCGTCGAGAGTCAGAATGCCTGCCGCCAGCGCGTGGTGAATCTCTCCCAGTTCGGCACACTGGCTCAGGCAATCGGCGATGACCACGTCAGCGCGGGCCAGCAAACTGGCGTCGAGCTCTTGCTTGTAAGGGGCGTCGCTGCCGACGGCGATGAGTGTGGTCCCAGGTGTCACCCAGTCAGCGCGGACTAAAGGCTGGCGGCTGGGAGTTGTAGTAATAATAAGATCGCTGCTGCGCACCGCCTCTTCGACTGTTTCAGCTACGTGAGCATCGCAGCCGCGATCGTCCACGATTTCGCGCGCGAAGCGATCGGCGTTGGCCGGGTTTCGACTCCAGACCACGACTGATGGAACGTGGCGCACAGCGGCAATCGCGCGAAATTGAAAACGGGCCTGAGTGCCGGCCCCGACGAAGGCTGCCTGGCGGATTGTTGCGGGGGCCAGATAGCGAGTGGCCACAGCACCTGCCGCGCCAGTGCGCAGGTCGGTCAGGTAGCCGTTGTCGAGCAGGATGGCGTCTAAAAAACCGGTGGTGGCGTCGAAGGCCAGCATTAACCCGCTGCCGATGGGCAGGCCCAGCGCCCGGTTGTTGTAAAAGCTATTGGCGACTTTGATCACGAAGTGGGATGAGCCGGCGATGTATGCGCCCTTCACATGTGATTCGCCCTGCGGTATCTCTGAAGGGGGCGTGGCCGGCACGTCGAAGTTGATGACGCCGGGCAGAGTCACCCGCCCTTGCGCCAGCGCGGCGAAAGCGGCTTCGATGGCGTCAACGGCCTCGGCAGTAGAGATGGCCTGGCGGATTTCGTCCTCGGTCAGAATGAGCGTTGGCATAGGGGCTCCGATCATTTTGCAGGGATAAGGTCACAACGTATGATAGCCTGAAGGGGCGGGTTTGTAAAGTTAGGGCTGGGGGCTGCCCCCAGCCCCCAGCTCCTCATACACCCCCAACAGTCGCCTCGCCGCCCCTTCCCATGTAAACCGCTTCGTCTGCTCAAATCCCCGCTTGATGAGCTCTTCGCGTAGTGATGTGTCTACCAACAGCTGCTGGATGGCAGTGGCTAGAGCGTCCGTGTCGCTCGCTTCCACCAGCAGCGCGGCATCCCCGGCGACCTCGGGCAGCGATGAGTTGTCGGCACAGACAACCGGGGTGCCACATGCCATCGCTTCCAGCACCGGTATGCCGAAGCCTTCGTAGTGGCTGGGGAAGGCGAACAGAGTGGCCAGGCTGTAAAGAGCGGGCAGATCCTCGTCGTCCACGAAGCCCGGGAAGTGAATCCGTTCTCGCACGGGAGAGACTTCGGCTGCGGCGAAGATGTCCTCGTAAAGCCAGCCCTTGCCGCCGGCAATCACCAGGTGAAAGTCGGCCACGGACGAACGGGGAACGGCCTCCGCTAGTTGGTTGAACGCTACAATAAGGCCCGTGAAATTCTTGCGCGGCTCCAGGGTACTGACGCCCAGGATAAAGCGTTCGGGGAGGCGATAGCGGGCGCGGACGCGGGCCAGGGTCCCCGGGTCGGTCACCGGTTGGAAGCGCTCATCCACACCCGCGCCGATGACCGTGATCTGGTCGGCGGGGATGCTCATCAACTGGATGAGATCCGCCCGGGTGCTCTCGGAGTCGGCCAGCACGTGGCGGGCGCGGCGCAGGCTGCGCGGCACCGCTTTTGTCAGCCAGGCTAACAGTGCCGGGTGGGCTCCCTGGGGATAGCGTAAAAAGCTCAGGTCGTGCACCGTCAGCAGGCTGGGGGTGAAACTGGGGGGCAGCGTGAAGCTGGGGCCGTGGAACAGGTCGGCACGTCCCGTGAACAGATCGACAGGCAAGGGCAGATTGAGCCGGTACCAGAGGACAGTTGCCCACCGGTCCGAGAGGGGGACGTAGCGCAATTTGAAGTTGGCCGGCAACGCAGTCGGGGTGAAATGTGCTCCAGCGCGTCCCAATACCATCAGTGTGTATTGGCGAAGTGCCCTCTGGGTACGAAGTGCCCTTTGGGTACGGAGTGCCCTCTGGGTATTGTCGCCATCCAGGCGGCTGAGCGCCTCTACCAGCCCTCGGGTATAGCGGCCGATGCCAGCGCGCTGGTGAACCGCGGGCGTGTAGTCGATAACGATACGCATCGAATAAGTCCTGTTACTGGGGGCTGGGGGCTAGGGGCTGCCCCTCTCGACCCGCGCGGCGCAGCCCCCAGCCCCTAGCCCCCAGCCCGATAGCCTAAAGCCCCCGGTAAGTCCAGATACGATTAGCCCCGAAATTCCAAAAGAGAACGACGCCGATGGCGATGGCTTTGGCCAGGTTATAATGCCACGGGTCGGGGATGAATTGGATAAAGACGGCGGCAAGCCCGACCACGATCAGGTTGTTGATACCCAGGCCGATGAAGTTGATCAACGCGAATTGAGGAAGTTGCGCGCGTTTGCGACGGGACCGCGATTCGGGGAAAGTCCACAGACGGTTCCAGGTGAAATTGCTGACGATGGCAACGCTCACCGACATGGTGTTGGCCCACAGCAATGGCCAGAAAAACGCTTTGTGCATCAAGTTCAGAACCCCAAAGTCAATGACGGCGCCGATGGCGCCCACAATGGCGAACTTGACGAAGCGCACGAACTCTTTGCGGTTGTCGGAATAGAGCGTGAGAATGTTTGTAGGGATGGACAAGGGAGTCACCTCGTTGTCCCGTACCGGGATGTTGTCGCGCGAAGCAGAGTGTTGTGTGTCTGGCATAAGCAGTCCGTAATCTTAGACCCGGCGATTTGGATTGTCAATTCTTGCCCGGTAAATCAGGCACAGCAGGCCCAGCACAATGCCCACCTGCAGATACATCCCCTGCACAAACAGATTGTCCACCATGTTATGCAGGCTAAGATGGACCAGGGTTCCTAACCCACCGGCAGCTACCGCCCGCTGGAATCCTGTCGAGCGGCGCACCGCTTGCCAGCCCAGTCGGAAGGCGTTCAGCCAGAACAGGCCATAAGCCAACAGCCCGACCAGGCCCGTCTCGGCTGCTATGTTGAGGTAGTAATTGTGTGCGTGTCCCAGGGGGTCGAGCCAGCGCCCGATGGCGTAGGCCGGATAAACCGCCGCGTAGTTGCCAAAGCCGACGCCCAGCCAGAGGTGGTCGCGCCACATGGCGAGGGCAGCTCCCCAGTGGGCCAGCCGCTCAATGGTGGCGAAGTTGGCGTCAGTCACTTCGGCGGTAGCGATATCCGGTATGTTGAGCGCCGTCAGCGCGTCACCGAAACGTTGGAGGATGGACTGCGGCAGAATTTGAAAAGCACCCATGGCGCCCAGCGCAGCCACCACTGCAATCGCCAGTACGAACAGCGCCGCCGTCCGTCCCCCCCGCACCAGGCTGACGACAACCACTGCCGCCACGAAGCCAATCCACGCTCCCCGCGACTGGCTGGCGTACAGGGCGGCCAGCATCAGGCCGAAGGAAAGCAATGCGTAAAGCGTAAAACGTAAAGCGTAAAGCGTAAAACGTAAAACGTAATGCGTGACGGGTAGCCTCCTGCCCCCAGCCCCTCCCGGCCCGCGCCGCGCAGCCGGGACGGGCAGCTCCCAAAGCACCAGGCTATACGCGATGGGCAGCACCAGACCCAGATAGCCGGCATAAGGGTTGGGCTGGCGGAAAGTACCGTAGGCGCGCAGGAAACGTCCGCCGAAGAGGAGAAAGCCCTCCGGCCCAACGCGGAAGAGGAATTGATATAGGCCCAGGGCGGCCTGTGTCACTCCGGCCAGCAGCATAGCCCCCACCAGCCACGGGAGGTGGCGGCGCTCGACGTTGGCGGCGATGAAAAGGTAGAGGGCCAACATCTCCAGCCACTTGAGCGTTTCTGCCAATGCGTCGCCCAGCGACAGCGCAACCGTCCAGGAAGCCAGGATCGCGCCCAGCCACAGCAGCCAGGGCAACAGCAGTGGCGGGTGGGGGATGACGATCTCCCGACGGGTGGCCATGCGCAGCAGCCAGGCGACCAGAATCAGCGCCAGCAGCGCCTCCATCCCGCCCACCTTGACGCCGCCGATCCCCAGGCTCACCAATGGGCTGATAGGGATGAGAAGGATAAGGCCGACCAGTCCCCACACCGGGCGCAGCAGGATGAGAATAGCGGCTATCGTCCCCAGCAGCCCGGCGGCGGCCAGCGGAAGGGGGAGCCAGGCCAGGCCAAAGCCCAGGGCCGTCAGGCCAGCCAGGAGCGCGACCTGTCGGGCGCGGAGCGTGATAGTCTGCCACACGGCGATTGAGTTGCGAGGAGCTGCAATTGTAGGCAGCATTAGCTTGCTCTTAAGCATCCAGTGTGTGGGGTATGCGGCTCACTGTCATCTTAGAGGAAAGGGGAATTTTTGTCAATTGGGTGACGGCTTGGATAGAATGTATCTTTGACTTTCGCCCTCCCCTGAAGTATACTCCCGTTCTGTATCTCCCCATCAAAGGAGCTTCGGAGTCCCATTGAAAACCCGCCACCTTGTCACATCATTATTGCTGCTGACAATATTGCTGCTCCAACCGTCGCCTGTCGCCGGCCAGGGCGACTTCCCCGACGTGTGCCAGAGAGATCCCAACCAGCTCTTGCAGAATTGTGGTTTTAACAACGGGCTGGACGGCTGGCGGCCCTTCGTCGAGAACGGTGATGTTAGTATCAACACCATTGACGGCGGCGCCTGCCATTCCCCTCTGTGCCCCGCCGCTTTTATGGTATCGAATGGCGCGTTCGTGGCCGGGCTGTACCAGCAGGTGCCCGCTACGCCTGGCACTACCTATTGGGCCAACGTCACCTGGCTGGTGTACGAGCCGGCCGGGAAGATGGATAACACCGTGGGGCGCCGCGTCGGCATTGACCCCACCGGCGGCACCGACCCCACTTCGCCCGCAATCGTCTGGAGCCAGGATCTGTGGCATACCTTCCAAAGTTGTGCGTTCAAGATCTGTCCCGAGCTCCAGGTCTCGGCCGTTGCCCAGAACTCAACCATCACCGTGTTTGTGCGCATCGAGGATACCTGGAAAAATCGCCGCAATGAGTTCCCCTCCGTGCCGGACACCTTCTTCCAGATGGAGGAGCAATTCTGGATTGACGACGTGGGGCTCATACCCACAAATGCGGTGCCCACCTCAACCCCAGAACCGCCCACACCCACCCCCATTCCGCCAACGGCAACTCCGGTCCCTCCGACGCCGACGCCCGTTGTGCCCACCGATACCCCGGTACCGCCGACCGAGACACCCACGTCTACGGTGCAGCTTCCTGAGGCCTCGTCCACTGAAGCGGCGGCGGCCATAGCTCAAGCTGACACGCCGACGCCGGTACCACCTACTCTTACACCTACGTTCACACCATCGCCGACGTCGACGCCTTTGCCTCCTACCCCGACCCTGACTCCCTCCCCTACAAGGACCGCGACGCCCGCGCCTTTGCTCTCTGACGCCGTGGGCTTGTTAGGGGGTGGCGCACTTTGCCTGGGTGGGGCCGGTCTGGCAGTGATCCTGGCCGTGGGCGCGTTTCTCTTCTGGCTCTACCGTCTGGGTACCTCAGAGGAATTGGGAGATGAGGAATTAGGAATCGGGGAATCAGGGAATCAGGAGCCGGGGAATCGGGAACCAGGGAATCAGGAAATCTGATAACTCGAAGCAATGTCTTTCATTGTCTGGTTCCTGATTCCCTGATTCCCTGGCTCCTGATAACCTATATCACCGTTGACTTTTGTCTCCCCATCATATATACTCACAGCATGTCGCCGACATGTAGTTGCTAATTGTTCCTTGAGTACTTATGTGTTTGCCTCTATGATTGTAAAATGACTTAAAGGGAGGCAGTGATGCTGGATAGAATTACTTACGATCCTGCTGTTTTGGGTGGTAAGCCCATTATCAAAGGAACTCGCATCTCGGTTCAGTTCATCCTTGAGTTGCTGGCAGCCGGGATGAGTGTTGATGAGATACTGGCAGAGTATCCTCATCTGACCCGTGAGGATGTACTGGCAGCCATCGACTACGCTGCCAAGACAATCGCTGGTGAGGAAATTATTGTGGCTTTTCCTCAGAGTGCTCATAGTGAAGCAGCCAGGTGAGATTTATTGCTGATGAGAATGTCGCTGGCTTCGTCATCCAGTCGTTAGTGGACGCTGGTCACGATGTGGTCAGCGTCCACGACGTTAAATTGACTGGCGCGCCGGATGATGCGATTATTCGCTTTGGGATTGACAAGGGTAGTTGTTATTGAGGACGCCCGGATTCGCGTGAGTGGGGAAATCCGCTAGCCCTTCTGCCTTGATAGGAGCAGCTTTGTGCCCGTCCAGCTTCAATGTGCCCGCTGCGCTGCCGTTTATCCTATTGATCAAGTGCGTTATGTGTGTGACTGCGGTGGTCTCCTCGACGTGAGCCACGATCTGGAGGTGCTGCGCCCGGAGGTGAACCGCCATCTCTTCGACGGGCGGCTGGAGGGCGCACCTACGCCTGACGTCGCGCCGACCGTAAACAGCGGCGTGTGGCGTTATCGTGAATTGATTCTGCCCGTCACGGCCGATGTGATTGTCAGCCGGCCGGAAGGGAACACCCCGCTCTATCACCATCCCCGCCTGTCGAATTGGGTCGGCCTGGATGCTCTCTATTTGAAGCACGAGGGGGAGAATCCAACCGGTTCGTTTAAGGACCGGGGTATGACAGTCGGCTTGACCCAGGCGCGGCTGCTGGGAGCGCGAGCGGTGGCCTGCGCCAGTACTGGCAACACCAGCGCTTCGCTGGCTGCCTATGCGGCCCTGGCCGGAATCCCGGCCGTTGTCTTCATCCCGGCCGGCAAAATCGCCGCCGGCAAGCTGGCCCAGGCATTGGCTTACGGTGCGCACACCTTGCAGGTGGCGGGTGATTTCGACGATGCCATGCGCCTGGTCCGCCGCGTTTGCGACGAGTTAAATGTGTACCTGCTCAATTCGCTCAATCCCTTCCGGCTGGAAGGGCAAAAGAGCATCGTTTTTGAAATTGTGCAAGGCTTTCGCTGGGCACCACCAGACTGGATTGTGCTGCCGGCTGGCAACCTGGGCAACACGGCGGCCTTTGGCAAAGCTCTCTACGAACTGCAGCAACTGGGCTTGATTGAGCGCGTGCCACGCGTGGCGGCGGTGCAGGCAGCGGGGGCCAATCCCTTTTACCAGAGCTTTCGGAACGGCTTCCGCGAGCGGATTACTATGCAGGCCGAGACAGTGGCCACGGCCATTCGCATCGGCGCACCGGTCAGCTACGAACGGGCGATCCGCACTATGGGCTGGACCGACGGGCTGGTGACGCAGGTTAGCGACGCCGAGATTATGGATGCCAAAGCCATGGTGGACGGCGTAGGCATCGGCTGCGAGCCAGCATCGGCGGCAGCCGTGGCCGGGGCGCGCAAACTTGTGTCCGAGGGGACCATCCGTCCTGACCAGACGGTGGTCGCTGTCCTGACCGGTAATTTGCTCAAAGATCCCGCGGCCACTGTCGCCTATCACACCGGCGAGTGGCCAGATGCGGCTTACGCCAATCGCCCCCTGTCAGCGCCGGCCGAGATGGATGCGGTGCGGAAAGTAATTGAGGAGACAGTAGACAGTAGACGGTAGACAGGGGCGGAGACAACCCAACCTGCTCCCCGTCTACCGTCTACCCTTGGAGGTGAACTATGCAAGAGAAACTCCGCGTAGGCATATTGGGCGCCACGGGCACTGTAGGCCAGCGCTTTGTGGAGTCGTTAGCCGGCCACCCCTGGTTCGAATTGACGGCGTTGACGGCGTCCGAGGCCTCCGCAGGACGAAAATACGCTGACGCGTGTCGCTGGCTGCTGTCATCCGATATTCCGGTCGGCGTGGCCGATATGGTCGTGCGCGAAACGGCCCCGACTATTGATTGTGACGTCGTCTTCTCGGCGTTGCCGGGTGACCAGGCCGGGCCAGTGGAGGAGGCTTTTGCCGCTGCCGGTTATGGCGTGTTCAGCAACGCCAGTGCTCACCGCCGGGACCCCGACGTGCCTCTCCTCATCCCTGAAGTCAATCCCGACCACTTGTCGCTCGTCGCCACTCAGCAAGCCAGGCGGAGCTGGGAGCAGGGGTTTATTGTCACCAACCCCAATTGTTCGGCGGTGATGTTGACTATGGTGCTGGCCCCTCTTCATGCCACCTTTGGTTTGCGCTCGGTCTTGGTCACTACTATGCAAGGGCTATCAGGGGCTGGCTATCCGGGTGTGCCCTCCCTCGATGCACTGGACAACGTGATTCCTTTCATCGGCGGCGAAGAGGAGAAGCTATCCTTTGAGCCGCGCAAAATGCTGGGCAAGGTGAATGGGGGAAAGGTTGAATCGGCTGGTTTCCCCATCAGCGCTCATTGCAACCGGGTGCCGGCGCGCGAAGGACACCTGGAGACAGTCTCAATAGCGCTGCAACGCTCGGCTACGCCTCAGGAAATCATCGACGCCTGGCGTGATTGGCGTCCTTTGCCCCAGCAGTTGGGCTTGCCCACCGCTCCCCAGCCGCCCATCGTGGTCCGCCCAGAGCCGGATCGCCCCCAGACTCGCCTGGATCGGGACGCCGGTCAGGGAATGGCCGTCAGCGTGGGACGGGTTCGCGCCTGCGATGTTCTTGACATAAAATTTATCGTATTGGGTCACAACACCATTCGCGGCGCAGCCGGGGCCTCAGTGCTCAACGCCGAGTTAATGCTGGCGCAGGGAATGCTAAAGACGTAGTACGCAATACGCAGTACGCAATACTCAGTAATGACCCACTGCGTACTGCGTATTGCGTTTTCTTGGAGGATTGCCTGATGTACCTCAAAGGGACTCTTGCCGACTGGCTCGACGACCGGATTGTCTATCGCAACCTGGTGCCGGCAGACTCTAGCCTACCATCACTACAAGACGTATGGGGGGAAATTGGTCTGGAAGTATTCCGGGTTCCCCGCAAGACGGAGCCAGCTTACGCGGCGGCAGTTTTCCGCTTTTTGGAGGCAGCTCAGGCCGCGCGAGGTGCGCCGCCGTTGCGAAACCTGCTTTTCATCGGCGACACGCAGATGAACGACGGAACGGCAGCCCGTAACCTGGGGGCTCACCTGCCGCTACGTGGTTTCATCGGCGCTGACCGCCTGGACGAAACCGAACGGGTGAGTAAAGATGAGCCGTTAATGATCGCCAACCGATGGGAGCGGTTGGCGGATTTCCCGGACTGGGTTCAACGCGAAGGGCTGGCCTGCGACGAGCGGGCGGCGCTGCTCATAGACATAGACAAGACCTTCATCGGTGCCCGGGGGCGCAACGACCGGGTGATTGACGCTGCGCGAGTGGCTGCCGTTCGACAGACGGCCGAGGAGTCGCTGGGAGGCAACTTTGACGAAGTGGCCTTTCGTACCGTCTACGACCAACTGAACAGGCAACGCTACCACTATTTCACCGGCGACAATCAGGATTACCTGGCTTACATCTGTCTGATGGTAGTAGGAGGCGTCTTCCCGGCCGATGAGCTATGGGGCGAGTTGCAAGCAGGTCGTTTGACTGGTTTTACCCAGTTCGTCACCCTCTGCGACGCTCGTCGCCAGAGAATGGGGGAGGGGCTGGCCCTGGCTCACCGCGAGGTGACGTCCAATGTGCGCCAGGGCGACCCGACGCCCTTCAAGAGTTTCAGGTATCGCGAGTATTTTACCACGGTGGATCGGATGGATTGTTTGCCCGACGACACGCCCCAGGCAGATTTGCTGGGAGGCGAGATTCTCGTCACCGGCGAGGTGGGGCGGGTCGCCCAGCGGTTGTCCGAGATGGGCGTGCTGACTTTTGGCATCTCCGACAAGCCGGACGAAGCGTCATTGCCGCCGAAAACACCGGAAGCGCAGGGGAAACAACCGATCCACCGCGTTCAGATGAAGGTGGTGGGCTAATGCAGGGCAATGGATTGGACAAAATTGAAGGATTAGTGTATTATTTGCTTTCGGACTACGCATAGGAGGGTAAACTTTGGCAAACATTAAATCGGCAATCAAGCGAGCGCGCCAGAATGAAAAGAGGCGTATACCTAATCGGATCTATCGTTCATCTGCTCGCACTCACGTCAAGAAAGTACGGCGTCTGATTGAGGTTGGTGATCTCGAACAGGCCGAGTTCCAGGTTGTCTCGGCTATCAGCGCGCTGGACAGAGCTGCGCAAAAGGGAGTCATTCACAAAAACAACGCGGCACGGCGCAAGTCGCGATTGGTCAAGCTTTTGCGCAAAGCTCAAGCTGCTCAGTAGAAGAACGATCAATGCCGGGCACATGAAAACCAACCGGGCTCGCCGGAGACGGCGTGTCGTCGGTTGTTTTTCTTCCCTACAGAAATTCGTTGACAGTCCGAAGGGTCGGTGATATAATAAGATTAACCTGGAATATGCATCGTCCGCTCTGCTGTTTGTCGTCGTAGACCAATAGTGAAAGGCGGTTGTTTATTTTGACTCTGGCTCTCGTCACGTGGCCAATGTTGCCCCAGACGGGATGCCTGGCCCATAGTGGCCTGGTTATATTTGTGCAAGAGAGGCGTTGTGCTTTGGAAGCATAACGCTTTTTCTTTTTGGTATGGATAGGCGGGAGATCATTTCTCTCTCCCAATCAGAATTTTTAAAAAGGAGGCAAGCTTATGTTCGGAGGGTACTGTAATCGGGTAGCCTGGGTTGATTTGACGACGGGTGCAGTAGAGTACAAGCCGATTGATGAGGACGACGCTCGCAGATACGTCGGCGCCCGGGGTCTGGGGGTCAAGTATGTCTTCGATAATGGCCCCGAAGTAGATGCTCTCTCGGCCGATAACCTTCTGTGCTTTATGACCGGGCCGCTGAGTGGCACCGATGTAAAGATGAGCGGGCGCATTGCGGTGGTGACCAAATCTCCTCTCACTGGCACGGTGACCGACTCGCATCACGGTGGCTGGAGCGGGGCGCGCCTTAAGTGGGCTGGACTGGATGGCATCGTTTTCAAAGGCAAGGCATCCAAGCCGACCTCTGTCTTCGTTGAGAATGGGCAGGTAAAGCTGGAAGATGCTTCGGACTTGTGGGGCAAGGGCGTGCATGATACCGTCAAGGCTGTGTTCGACAAGTACGGCGAGAACGACCTGAGTGTCATGGCCATTGGCCAGGCAGGCGAGAATCTGTCGCGCTTTGCCTGTATCGTCAACGAGGATGATCGCGCCTCGGGTCGGGGCGGCACCGGCTGTGTGGCTGGCAGCAAGAACCTGAAGTGTGTCATCGTCCGCGGCAAGCACGATGACCGGCCGCGACCGTCGAAGAAAGAAGAGTTCAAGGAGGCGGACAGGGCAGCCCTGGCTCAGATCATGGACGAGCGCGTGGTCACAGCGCCTCGCAAGGGCGGGCTATCGGTCTACGGCACCAACGTCCTGATGAACATGATGAATGCCATCGGGGCCATGCCGACTAAGAATTCTCAGATCACCTACTTCGAGCCCCACGAAGCCATCAGTGGCGAGCGGGTCAAAGAGACCATTCTGGTGAATGACCCCACGTGCCATGCCTGCCCGGTGGCGTGCAAGAAAGAGGTTGAAATCACAGAAGGTCCGTACAAGGGGCTCCATATGGAGAGTGTGGAGTACGAGTCGGCCTGGGCCTTGGGAGCCAACTGTGACAACAGCGATGCCCCATCAATCGCCAAGATTATTGACCAGTGCAACGACTATGGCCTCGATACCATTGAAATGGGCAACGTCCTTTCGATGTACATGGAGGCCACGCAGAAGGGTTATCTGAATGGCCATGGTCCGGGCCTGAAGTGGGGTGACCACGCCGCTATGGTCGAGCTGGTCCCCAAGATCGCCATGCGCGAGGGGGTGGGTGACCTTCTGGCCGAGGGTACCGAGGCGGCAGCGAAAAAACTGGGCCATCGCGAGATCTCGATGAGCGTCAAGGGGCAGGCCATCCCGGCCTACGATCCACGTGGCGTCAAGGGCATGGGCATCGCCTACGCCACTTCGAACCGCGGCGCCTGCCACCTGCGGGGCTACAC
>JAHELX010000714.1 GCA_024643945.1 Anaerolineales bacterium | reverse complement strand
CCGGCGATCAGGGTGGGGAGGATTTGCCTGGCAATGTTGATCGGTATGGCAAAGCCAACGCCGGCATTGGAGCCGCTTTCACTGATAATCATGGTATTAATGCCAATCACTTCCCCGTGACGGTTGAGAAGCGGCCCCCCCGAGTTACCAGGATTGATGGAGGCATCGGTCTGAATGACTTCCGGGGTCGAAAAGGGGCTGCTGCCACTGCTAATAATCCGTCCCACCGCGCTCACAATGCCGCTAGTCATGGTGAAGTCCTGTCCATAAGGATTGCCGATGGCGATGGCCAACTGGCCAACTTGCAGAGCATCGCTGTCTCCCAGAACCAGGGGCTTCAACTCAGAAGCCGGCAGATCGACTTTTAGCACCGCCAGATCCGCATCGGCATCCGTGCCAATTACTTCCGCCCCCGCGCTGGTGCCATTCGCAAAGCTCACCTTTACCGTTTCGGCATCTTCAACCACGTGATAGTTGGTGATGATGTGGCCATCTGCATCCCACACAAACCCTGATCCCTCGCCCTGGCGTAGAAAATCTCGCGGTTGCTGCCCGAAACCATAGCCAAACTGGTTCAGCGGCCCTGCGGCGACTCTCTGCGTCACCTGAATATCTACCACTGAGGGAAGTGCTCTCTGGTAAACGTCAGTCAAAGCACTCTCGAACGTCGCTAAGATATCATTCGTTTGCAGGGCCGGTGCTGCCACCGTGGTTGGAGAAAGCTCAGTCACCTTTTCGCCAGCGGCAACCTGAACCTGGCCGCCCAGGGAGGGAGCCACAGCCAGACCGCCCGCAAAGGCAGCGCCTGCCAGCAACACTAATATCAAAACGATGCCAAGGCTTACCATTGTATAAAACGAAACGCTATGTCTATTCATCTCACATCTCCTACAAACTGACAAACTGATAGCCCTGCGGGTAGCCCTGCGGGTGCGACAAAAGATTGGGCGGGGGAGGCCGATCTTCACCTCCCCCGCCCCACACAGTGGTTCGAACGGTGCGGATGACTTAGGCTCTGCACACTGCGGGCAGGCTGGCCCGCACCGGCCGTCACGCCGGGCTAGAGCGACTGACCTGGCGCGAAGAAGCGTCCCTGGAAGAGTGATCCCTGAGGCTGGACCTGGTCCCCGGGATTCAAACCCCCGGGGCCGAAGCCGTGACCAGGGAATCCACGGCCGCCCATCCAGCCCTGCTCGAGGCCCTGAAGCATCCAGTCGGCCTGCTCGCGGCTGATTTGGCCGTCCGCCACCGCCTGCTCGATGGCCTGCTGCATGGCTTCCTTCCTGGCAGCAGCCATTGCATCCTGGACCGCTTGCAGGTCCACACCCTTCTCCGTGGCCAGGTCGCTCAGGGTCTTGCCCGAGTGCAACTCGGTAAAGAGCTGATCAGGGGTCAGCTCCAGCGCCTCGGCTGCCGCGTCGAAGGTGCTCCAATTACCACCTCCCATCAGGCCAAAGCCACGGCCAAAACCGAGGCCGCCACCGGGTATGGGTGTGGGCGCCTGGGCCAGAGCGAAGCCGGCCACGGCCACTATCCCGACCACTGCGACCAGTGTGGCGATACCCGCCACCTTCAAGAATCTGTTCATGTGCTTCTCCTTTCAGCTTTTCGGGCGTGAGCCCGTTCTCTTGGTTACGTCTTTATTCTAGCAAGTAATTATGGAAAACCGATGGAAAACTTTTGTGTGTTTTGTGGAATCACGGCACTCACTGCCACGAGAGCATCCGCTCATCCATGCCGTTATATTGCAGCGTCACCCCATCCAGCGCCTCGGCCGAAACCAGTGACCGCTGATTACTGCCATCCGCCGCCACCTGCCCGTCCTGCCTGCACCTGTCGGCACGGCACAGGTGGCTAGCGCCAGCGGGCCAGGGTGCCTGCGCCCCAGGTGCACCGTCCCGGCACGGGGCAGGCATTACCCAGATTTCCCACTGGCCGCTGCGATCTGTCAGAAACGCTATCTGGCTCCCATCCGGCGACCAGGTTGGGGCCGTGTTGTTCCACGACTGGGGCATTTCCCCGTTCACCATCTGCTCCAGTCTGGCCCGCACGGATGTCTCCGTCAGGCGCACCCGCCCCGTACCGTCTGCGTTGAGCACGTGGATCTCCCAGTGGTCATTCTGCCAGTAGCTGACGGCGATCTTACTTCCGTCGGGAGAGAAGACCGGCGAGTGGTCGTTGGCATCCTGCGTCAGTTCCCAGGTTGTCCCCTGGTTGAGGTCGAGATTCATCAATCCCCGCTCCCCGTCGTAAACCAGACGCCAGGAGTTGGCAGGATCCCAGGCGGGCGAATAGGAGAAGAGATCATTGGGCAGGTCCTCAAATTCGCCAGTCGCCACGTTCACCACGCGCAGCCCCCAGTAAGGATGGGGTGGCAGGGTGTAACAGAATGTGACGTCGCCCTCGTCGTCGCGGTTTACGTCCACGTCATACGCCTCTCGTGGTGGACGCTGACCGCTGCACTTGCGCTCTTCCTGTACGCGCCCGCCATGCTGCATGCTGATGGCGATTTGCGCCCCATCCAGTGACCAGGCCGGCGACTTGGGCTGGCGCACGTCGTTCAGGATTACCCGCTCACCAGTTCCGTTTACATTGATCACCCACAGGCTGCCAAAGGCGCCGTTCTGGGTGTCCACCCAGCGGGTGAAAGCTACCCACTGGCCGTCGGGTGAGAGGGCGGGGTCCATACCGGTGGTTAGATAGCGTAGATTGCCTCCATCGGCATCGACGGCATAAATGGCGCCGCCGCTCGCTGTCTGAAAGACGATGATGCCCGACGAGCTGGCGCTATCCTCGTCCTCAGCAGCCGCGCCAGGGACGAAGATGATCCCTGCCGCCAGCAGGACACCTAGCCCCGCCAGACATAATTTGCGAAACACCGACTTATCAGGCAATGTCATTAGTTTTCTCATTTTTATTGCTCCCTTCAACCTGCTCCGCACTTACATGAGGATTAGGCATTCCGTCATTGGGGGGGAGGCATCATGCCGCCACCACCGGGCCCCAAACCGCTGGACCCACTCTCCTGGTCAAGGAAAGAACTCACCGCGCCGATGGCCTGGTCGCCCTCCTTCAGGTCCGCTGACTGAACCACCGTCCACTCCCCCTCGGACCCCTGGGCGGTGACGGTGATGGGCGTCGGCTGGCCGTCGCGCAGGATCATCACCACCGTCTCCCCTGCGCGCTCTTGCACCGCACTGGTCGGTACCAGCCAACTGTCGGCGGTTTCGTCGCCCAACATATCCGCCACCGCCGTCATGCCGGGGCGAACCCCTGCCAGATCCATATCGGTGAGCTGGATGGTGACCGGGTAGTTCACCACTCCAGACTCGGACTCACTCGACGGAGCGATACGGGCCACCACGCCGTTGAACACCTCATCCGGCAGAGCGTCCACCGTGATCTCAGCCGCCTGATCGAGATGAATCTTGCCGATGTCCACCTCGGCCACGTTGACCGTCAGTTCCAGG
>JAHELX010000103.1:11473-13058 GCA_024643945.1 Anaerolineales bacterium | reverse complement strand
CTGACCAGAAACTGGCCGATCACCGCCGCATCAATATTCGATTGGGCAAAAGTGTTGCGAGCATTCTGCTCGGCTTTACAGCCACCACTTCAGTCTACCAGGGAAAAGTGTGCATGCTTGGCAATTCATACTAAAATTATAGACGGGACGGACACAAAAGACAAATGCAATTATCTGCACTCTTGGGCTAACAGCCGCCCAACAAGGAGATGAGCGATCCAATGGGCCAGGTGACCGGTATCGGGCCTAGAATTGCACCTGGCCCCGCGCTCGCAGCTCCAGCGGTAGCAAACTGTGATAGATAAAGCGGTGTAAAGGGGTAGCTACACCTGCTTCTTGGCCCAGGCGCACTACCGCCCCATTTTGCGAGGCAAGTTCCGAGGGGCGCCCTTCCATAATATCTCGCTGCATGGAGGCTGTCGCATCAGGTGGCAGTCCGTCCACAGCAGCCATTGTCTGACCAACGATGTCACCTGCCAACGCAATCTCCCGTGCCCGCGCCACAGCAAAAATCTCGCGCATGGCTTGTTCCAGCAACTGGCGCGTTTCGGGCACGCTCTGCAATATTCCAGCCGGAGCGCGCGTCACCGCCCCCACTCCGCTGAACGAGGCGATAAACAAGAACTTGTCCCACATAGCAGCCTGGATGTCCGGGGGAATTTCCACCGTGACCCCTACCGCTCGCGCAAACGCTTGACGCAGCCGTTCAGCGCGCTCACTTGCTTGGTTATCCGGCTCACCAAAGGCCACGTAAGGTTCTATCCCAGCGTGACGGATGTGACCCGGCCCGAGGATGAAACTGATAATCTTGCAAAGCCCGCCCAATACGTGCTGGGCGCCCAACACCGCCGCTAACTGGGCCGGCGCCTCCACCCCATTTTGCAGCGGTACTACGAACGTGTCCGGGCCGACCATTGGGCGCATAGCCTGTGCCGCCTCGGACACCTGCCAGGCCTTCACTCCCACTAAGACCGTGTCTACCACGCCCACCTGGGCTGGGTCGTCGGCTGCCTGCACTGGCTGCACCACAAAGTCGCCCTTGATGCTATCCACCTGCAAGCCATGGCTCCGCAGCGCCTGCAAATGCTCCCCACGGGCGATAAAGATGACCTCCTCTCCCGCCTGAGCCAACCGCCCGCCAAAATAGCCGCCTACCGCGCCCGTACCGAAGACTGCAATGCGCATAAAACCCTCCTAAAGTTATACCAAGGTGAGAACTGCAGACTCCACGCGCAAAAGCATGTAGATTTCACCTTGGCTTTAGTTTAGTCTTATAAGAGTGCCAGGTTGGTCGGAGTCTCCTCACCTCCTGCCTCGAGGGCCTGGCACGAAGCACAAAGAATCACCCCACTTCGCCAGGAATCGTCTCGACCTGGCTCGTTTTTGTCAGGTGGCCACCCCGATTTAGAGTCAGCAGCGTTATGCTTCGGCCGGCGGAGCAGGCACTGATGGTGCCTGCCGCGTCATCATGCTGGCTTGAATCATGATACCTACGACGAGCAAGACAATGAACGCCAATGCCATAATCAGGGAGCCGAAATGAAGAGTTTGAACGATGAGGGTAGCCCCGGTAAGGGAAGATAGG
>JAHELX010000103.1:0-11373 GCA_024643945.1 Anaerolineales bacterium | reverse complement strand
CATCATGCTGGCTTGAATCATGATACCTACGACGAGCAAGACAATGAACGCCAATGCCATAATCAGGGAGCCGAAATGAAGAGTTTGAACGATGAGGGTAGCCCCGGTAAGGGAAGATAGGATGATCAAAGCCCAGTCAAACAGGATGAGTACCAGCACCGCACCGATGATGCCACCGATGACGAAGGGCAGCCAAGCCAACTGGCCAGTTTGCCATCCCAATGCATTCAGCAAATTGATGAGGATATACCCTCCCGCTATAAATCCGGCGACCCCAACCGCCAATCGCTGCAGGAAAAGAGCGAGGAGCACGCCTACCAATCCAGCGACTAGCGCGACAACAAGCACTATCCAATCGGGTTGTCCACTCAAGAATTGTGTGGCGAATCCAAATCCGAACACAAAACCAGCTACGCCGACGAACAACCAGAAGAGCTTACGACCCAGGGTGAGCAAGACAATACCTGCTAAAATTCTAACGATGTCCATGGGTTTCCCTCCTTGTACAAGTGCCTATTGCCTATCCGTTAGTACTCACCATAATGGAAGCTACTCGGTGTGTAGCCCTTCTTCAGCGAGCGCGCTGCAGCTCCCACAGCCGTCCCAACACCGCTTCCAATCGGGCCGCCAGCAGATCCGACTTGTCAGTCGTCACGTCGTCTTCGTTCTCAAAGATGACGTACGGCACGCGGATGGAACATAAGCTGAGGAAGTCTGAATTGCCGTTACTGAACGTGGCCCAGTCGTCATCGCGGTAGAGTCGCGCTAACTTATCATCGGGCAGAGAATGTTCCAGGATGCTATCCGGCCGTTCCGGGTTAAATCGGCGCCGGTTCTTCCGCAGCGATTCTTCGAAAGAGACGTGTACATAGAGGACGGCGGCCCGGTGAAGGAGGTCGTCAGCCAGGTGCGGAAACGCCTCTGCATAGCCACCGTGCTCGCTACCCCGCGCGAACTCGATGATCGTTGTGGTGTGGTCGAGATACCTTGGATCATCGCGCAGCCGTTTCTGATACTCCAGGCTAACCCGCTCAATCAATAGATGCCAAAGGTAACGATCCTTGAAATAACCGTCGGCGTCGGTGTGCAGTCGTGGCTGCTCTAGCTGTTTGCTCAGGATGTGGTCTTCCTCGAGCCAGGCCCAAAGCATAGGAAAGTCGTCGAGAATATCCAGGTCGGCGATGTGGAACTTATTGCGCCGGACGTCAGGAGCAGTGTGCATCAGAAAATCAATGATCTCGCTCTTGCCAGAGGCTGGCCGACCAATCAGGATCAAAACATCGAAAGTATTCTTGCCCAAAGCGTCCCTCACTTGAGATCAGAGTACGTGAAACTCTGGATTAAGCGTCATCAACGTGCCCGTACGTATTGAGCCAGGTTTGCCAGAAGCGGTAGGATACCGGCATCATGAAACACGACAGGCGGGTAAGCACCTGCCTGCTCTGCGAATGCTCCTCGGTGACGAGGGCTATTTTCATTTGCGTCCAGTATATCACATTTACTCCGACTTTCAAAAGTTTTATGCGGGACCGTCACCGATTTGGGACATCATTTTGGGGTATCTCCACAGGCCACGCTCTGCCAATTTCTTACAGCCTCGCGGGGATTGCCCCTACCTGCCGTGGTGTGCGTGACTTGCCCCGAAATCCGAACGCATCCCCCTTTTGCGCCCCCCTTGCAGAAGACATCCATCTGTACTAAAATGGAAATACCTCGAGATTGGTAGACTCTCGGTGATTTACTGACAGGCGGAATGAGCCATGCGCGCACTGTATTTTGATGAAAGACTTCAGTATCAGCCCGGCGCCTCCGACCCCACCCCACCACCGGGCGAGGCGTTGATTCGCACCCGGCTGGCCGGCGTCTGCAATACCGACCTGGAGATTGTGCGCGGATACATGGGGTTTAAGGGCGTGCTGGGTCACGAATTCGTGGGGGTGGTGGCCCGTGCCGACGATGCGCCGGAGATGGTGGGGCAGCGAGTGGTGGGCGAGATCAACGCCTATTGCGGTCAGTGTTTCACCTGCCGCCGAGGCGACCCCACCCATTGCCCTAATCGCACCACCCTGGGGATTGATCGGCGGGATGGCACTATGGCTGACTACTTCACGCTGCCGGTTAACCTGCTCCATCCGGTGCCTCCCGCAGTCCCCGACGAGTGGGCGGTGTTCACCGAACCGCTGGCCGCCGCCTGCGAGATTACCGACCGGGTTCACATTCGGCTCACCGACCGGGTGTTGGTGTTGGGCGACGGCAAGCTGGGGCTGCTCATCGCCCAGGTGCTGCAACTGACCGGATGCAATCTGCTGGGCGTGGGACGACACCCGGAAAAGCTGGCCATTCTGGAACGACGGGGGATCCGCACTCAAATCGCTGGAGAGGGAGTTACGCCCGGGGCCGACGTCGTCGTGGAAGCTACCGGCAGCGCCGAAGGGTTTGCCGCCGCCCGGGCGCTGGTCCGTCCCCGGGGCACCCTGGTGCTCAAGAGTACCTTCCACGCCGAGGTCACCCTCGACTTGAGCATGGTCGTCGTAGATGAGGTAACCCTCATTGGCTCCCGCTGCGGGCCGTTTGCATCCGCCTTACGCTTGCTGGAGCAGCGGCTGGTTGACGTTGAGCCGCTCATCCACGAAACCTTTTCACTGGACGAGGGCCTGGTCGCCTTCGAGCGAGCGGTTGCGCCCGGCGTGCTCAAAGTTTTGCTCACTACTGATTGAAAGAAAACAAGGCCGTTTCATATCTAACGCAGCGGCAAGGTAAAACTGAAGTTACTCCCTACGCCTGGTTTGCTCTCCGCCCAAATACTGCCGCCGTGAGCCTCGACAATTTGCCTGGCGATGGACAACCCAAGCCCCGCGCCCTTAACCGTAGTCTCGTCACCTTCCTCCCGATAGAACTTGTCGAATACCCGGGGCAAGTTTTCTGCAGAGATGCCCCGACCGGTATCTACTACTGTCGTGCACAGGCTATCGCCGAACAGGTTCAGGCTGACATCGATGCGCCCCCCCTCACGGTTATATTTGATGGCATTGCTGACGAGATTCACCAACACCTGCTTCAGTTGTTCCTCATCACCGGGCACCGGGGGCAGATGAGCATCGGCGTGTAGGTGAACAGAGATGTCACCCTCGTTGGCCTGGGGCAGCAGTGACATCACCACTTCGCGAGCAAGATGCTCCATATTCACTGGTTCCCGTTCCAGACGGGCACGTCCGCTCTCCAACCTGACCAGGTCAAGAAAGTCGTTGACCATTTTGCCCAAGTGTACCGCTTCCCGGTTGATAGTCTCCAGATAAGTCCTTTGCGTCGATGGCGGTAGGTCCTCGTTCTTGAGCAAGATCTGGGTGTAGCCTACGATGGACGTCATCGGCGTGCGCAATTCGTGGATTATGTCAGCCAGTTGATCACTCTGGGCGAAGAGGCGGGCGTTAGCAATCGCGACGGCTGCCTGGGCAGCCAGAGTTTCCAATGTCTCAATATCCTGTTCAGTGAAAGAAGATTTGTCTCGCTTGTTGAGGACTTCTAATACGCCGATGGTTTGGTCTTTCACGTGCAAAGGGGCACCTAGGATGGAGCGCGTATCGAACTGGGTAGCGCGGTCTACCTGGACATAATGGCGAGGGTCGTGGTGTACGTTATTCACCATCAAAGGCTGTTTGTGAGTAACGATCCAGCCGGCGATACTCCCTTCGAGCGGCACCACGGTACGCTTAACCTCAGCCCGTTTGACGCCCGTAGCTGCTTCAAAATGCAACTCCCCCGTTTTCTCGTCTAACAGTAAGATAGAAGCTGCCTCGGTTTGGGTGACCTGAGTGGCAACCTCAATGATCATACGCAAGAGGGTGTCCAGGTCAAGGGTGGAGTTGAGGACGCGACTCACTTCAAGCATCATCTGGAGTCGCGAGGTTTTCGCCTCCAACAATTGCCTGGCAGTGGGGGAGGGGGTATCTATCTGCTGATTCACTTCAGCCTCTCTGTTAAGCTACAGGCTAACGAACTCAACCGAATTGTAACATCTTCCCCTGGGCGATGCAAGAGGCAAATGGTCCTACAACGTAACTGCTCAACCTCCCGGAGCGCCCAATGGTCCCGAGCGAAGCCCCCCCACGGGGCTGCACAGGGGAAAGCCCCCCACGGGGCAGGTTTGGGAAACGCCAAAGCAGAATACCCACTCAATGCAACCTGCGGGAGGGTTGCTCTACAACGGATTTTGGATTTGCAACGCCAGTGTGTTCGTGGTATAATATCCTTGGCACGCAGATAGGATTGGTTGACTGTGAAAAAGTGGGCATTTTCCCACTTTTCTTCATATTAACCGGCCAACCATTATAGATGTTACTCGGTATCCTGCTACATTGAAGGCATTTCTTGAATAAGAGAAGGGAGCCGATGAAGGTAGGAGGCTCAAAGATATTGTGAACAAAGAGTTTATAAGCGCTATCAACCAGGTATGCCACGAACGGCAACTTTCCAGAGATGTGGTGCTGGAGGCAATTGAGGCGGCACTGATCTCTGCCTACAAGCGCAATTTCGGCGCGGCGCAAACGATCACGGCCAAGATCGACCCCGAGACGGGTATAGCCATGATTTTCGTCGAAAAAGAGGTAGCGGTCGAAGTTATTGACAACAAGTCGGAACTCACCCTGGAAGAAGCTCGCAAATATAACCCTGAGGCGACTATAGGCGATGTGGTTCACATTGAAACGACCCCGGCCGATTTTGGCCGTATTGCCGCGCAAACTGCCAAACAGGTCATCTTGCAACGCATCCGCGAGGCCGAGCGTGACTCGCTTTACAACTCTTACGTCGAGCGCGAAGGCGAGATCATCAATGGCACAGTGCAAAGCATCGAACCCCATCAGGTAACGCTTAGCCTGGGCAAGGTCGAGGCGATTCTGCCTCGCAGCGAACAGATTCCCACCGAGCGCTACAGCATTGGACAGCGGTTGCGCGCCTACGTGTCGGAAGTGCAAAAGACAAGCCGGGGGCCAGCGATTATTATTTCGCGTACGCATCGCAATATGCTGCGCCGGCTGCTTGAACTGGAGGTGCCCGAGATTTACAACGGCACTGTGGAGATTAAATCTATCGCCCGCGAGGCTGGCTACCGGTCCAAGGTAGCTGTGGCTGCTCTGCAAGACGGCGTTGACCCGGTTGGGTCATGTGTGGGAATGCGGGGCGTACGCATCCAGAGCATCGTCAATGAGTTGAATGGTGAGAAGATTGACGTAGTGCAATGGAGCCCCGACGTTGCTACGTTTATCGCCAACGGCTTGAGCCCGGCCAAAGTGCTCAACGTCATACTTCAAGACGACAATGATGGCAGAACAGCCGCTGTAGTTGTCCCCGATAAGCAACTGTCGTTGGCTATTGGCAAAGAGGGGCAAAATGCTCGGCTGGCAGCCAAGCTGACTGGGTGGCGAATCGATATAAAAAGCGCCACAGAAGCCGCCGAAGAGGCTCTGCGCAAGGCCTTCGAACAGGAACCTGTCCGTCAGGCTACAGACCAAGCCCGAGACATTCTGAGCATTGCCGAAGAGATACTTAAAGAGAAGGAGGGCGTTGCCCTTTCCGACGGCGAATTGCAGGCGCTCAGTCAGGCCATTCAAGTCGTCGATCAGGCAGAAGCAGTTCTAGAGATGGAGCGCGCTTCTGCCCAAGCGCAGGCTGAGACAGAAACGGCCGAACTTGAGCCAACTTTAACAGAGACAGAAACAGTCGACTTGCTGGCTAAAGCCGAAGCATTGCTGGCTGCCAAGGATAAGGTCCTCGAAGATGCCGAAGTCGAGCCAGAAGGAGTGGTGGCCGAAGAACCGCTGACAGAAGAAGAAGCGGCAGTGGAAGCTCTAACAACTGAAGTCGCCCCTACCGAGGTTATTGAAGCGGAGCCGATCGAGGCTGAGGAAAGTGTGGCGCCAGAAGTGGTTGAAACGGTTGCCGACGCCCGTGAGGATTCCGCTGAGGCAGAGGCAGTCCCCGAAGTCGAAATTGAGCCAGAACCACCAGAGGAACAACCTGAGTCGGACCTCTATCTCGAGTGGGTAGAAGGAGACGAAGAGGAAGACGAAGATGTTTCGAAGCGTCGCCAGGCCAAGAAAAAGAGCCGACGTAAGAAGCGCCAGCTCGTCTTCGACGAGGATCTGGGCGAAGTCGTATCCCGTCGGCAACGCAAGCCGGGCCGGCGACGGGAGGATTGGGAGGAGTACTAATAGAACTGGCACGAGATGGCCATGACACGTAAACATGTGCCGCAGAGGACCTGCGTGGCTTGCCGCCAGGTGAAATCTAAGCGGGAGCTGATCCGCGTTGTGCGTGCACCCGACGGCAAAGTCTATGTGGATGAGACCGGCAAAACCCATGGACGCGGCGCATACCTTTGCCGAGACCGGGCATGCTGGGAAAAAGGAGTGGGTCAGACACGAAATGCCACGAATAGTCCGCTGGCTCACGCATTAAAAGTGAATTTGTCTGAGACAGACCGGACCGCTCTGCTCGACTATGCCCAACAATTGCCAGCTATCGCGTCAACGGATGCGAATGATTAAATGCCTTAACACCTGAGGAAGGATGGATCACAGCAAGGGGCTCCGATCGCGTGCCATACACCGTGGGTATGTGGCACCAAGGGAACATCGTGAAGGAGCAGCACAAAAGTGAACAGGACAGGCTCATGCCTATTGGCGGGAGGGGAAGCAATGAGCATTTGAGGCACATAACCGCCAGCCGTTTGCCCCATTGTTTTTGCCTCTAACTTCCCCTCTCCAATCCTCGGTTTTGGCCTGTCAGCCTGTTGGCTCTTCCTCTAAAGGGGGAGCTCCAGGTGTGCTGGCCTCCTGCACTGATGCTCGCTACATTCATATTCTGGGTTCATTTGGAGCTCCCCTTGGGAGAAACGAGTGTAACCATTAATTGGGCTGCGCTATGGTAGTGCGCGCCTCGGTGCGAGACTGCCAGTGCCCAGGTGGCAAAGATGTCTTGTAGTGACAAGAGATTGGCTTTCTTCTTTCTTTTATCCTTTATGAAGGAGCCAATTGTCAGACCTTATCTGTGAGTTATAGAAGGGGGTTGTGCAAATGGCTGTAGAACAGACTAAACAAACAACAAAACGTCCGCAGAATGCGGAAGATCGAACGATTCAGGTGCCGCCAGCCCTCACCGTACGCGAATTGGCTGCCTTGATGCAGGTCAGTCCTATCGACGTCATCAAGGAGTTGATGAGCAATGGCATTATGGCCAACATCAACCAACAAATTGATTTCGACACCGCAGCCATTGTGGGCACCGAAATGGGCTTCGAGATTGTGCCCGAAACGCGGGAAGAAGAAGAAGCGCCAGTCCCGGAAGAAGTGGTGCCCTTGCGAGACCGTTTCATTGCTGGCGAAGACCCCAGCAAATTGAAACCTCGTCCGCCAGTGGTGACTGTGCTCGGCCATGTGGATCATGGCAAGACTACCCTGCTCGACGCCATCCGCGAAACCAACGTAGTAGCCGGTGAGGCCGGCGGGATCACGCAACACATCGGCGCCTATCAGGTGGATGTGGCAGGACGTAAGATCACCTTTCTGGACACGCCAGGACACGAAGCATTTACGGCGATGCGTGCTCGTGGCGCCCAGGTTACCGACCTGGTGATCCTGGTAGTGGCCGCCGACGACGGTGTAATGCCCCAAACCAGGGAGGCGATTGACCACGCGCGGGCGGCCCAGGTGCCCATCATGGTCGCTCTCAATAAAATTGACAAAGCCAACGCCCACCCCGATCGAGTGAAGCAAGAATTGGCTGATGTGGGCCTGGTGGTGGAAGCTTGGGGGGGTGATGTAATCTGCGTGCTCCTCTCAGCCAAGCAACGACAGGGCATTGACGACCTGCTGGAGAACATCTTGCTGGTCACCGAAGTCGCCGAGCTGAAAGCTAACCCCAACCACCTCGCCCAAGGCACCGTCATCGAAGGCGAACTGGATGATCGGCGCGGAGTGACTGCCACTCTGCTCGTTCAGAATGGCACATTGCGTGTTGGCAATATCGTCGTCATCGGCGAGAAATATGGCAAAGTTCGGGCCATGTTCAATGACCGAGGCGAACGGGTGAAGGAAGCCGGGCCATCGGCCCCCGTGGCCATCCTCGGTTTTCCCGAAGTGCCCACGGCTGGCGACTCTTTTGAGGTGGTTGAGTCGGAGCGGGCCGCCCGCGAAATAGTAAGTGAGCGCGCGGGAGCACGCCGTGAAACCGGCCAGAAACCACGCCGTACCATCAGCCTTGAGGATATTTACCAGCGCATGCAATTGGGTGAAGTGAAAGAGCTCAACCTGGTGCTTAAAGCCGACGTTCAGGGCAGTATTGATCCCGTCGTCAAGTCGCTACAAGAGCTGGGAAACGAGGATCTGAAAGTGCGCATCTTGCGACAGGGCACCGGCAACATCTCTGAGTCCGACATCATGCTGGCAGTTGCCTCCTCGGCCATCGTCGTCGGTTTCCAGGTGGGGATTGACGCCGCCGCTCAACGTCTGGCCGATGCTGACAGTGTGGACGTGCGGCTCTATGACATTATATACAAACTGATTGACGACATCGACAAGGCTCTCAAGGGCCTGTTAGAACCGACTTACCAGGATGTGGTCATGGGTCATGCCCAGGTGCGGGCTGTTTTCAAGATCCCACGCAAGGGAAATATCGCCGGCTCTTACGTGCTTGATGGTCAGGTGACGCGTAACGCATTGGCCCGAATCCGCCGAAACGGGGATTATATTTACGAAGGCAAGGTCAACTCGCTCAAGCGCTTCACTGAAGACGTGCGTGAGGTGGGCACCGGCTATGAGTGCGGCATTGGCCTCGAAGGCTTCAATGACTTTCAGGAAGGAGACATCATCGAATTTTACAAGAAAGAACAGGTGAGTTGATTCTCGACGCCTGACCTGATTCCGCACCCAGTGTAAAGGACCTATAGGTGGCCACCAGACGACAGCGACGAGTAGCAGAACTTTTACACCAGGAAATCAGCCTACTCATTGAGCAGAGGGCGCATGATCCTCGCCTCGGATTTGTGACCGTCACTGACGTAGAAGTCAGCCCAGACCTGCGTGTGGCCCACGTCTATGTGAGCGTTTTGGGCAACGATGAGGACGTCAAACAGTCCCTGGCAAGCCTCAGACATGCCACCAGCTTCTTTCGCCATGAACTCGGCGCCTCTTTGTCCTTGCGGTACACACCGGAGCTGGACTTCCGGATAGATGACTCTCTAGAGCGAGGCTTTCGCATTGACCGCTTGCTGGATTCACTCCACGACGAAACCCTTGAAGATGAGGGGGACATCGAATGAGTCCCAGGTCAATGGGCTTGGCCGGCAGCGGCATCCTGAACGTTAACAAGCCGGCTGACATGACTTCGCACGACGTGGTGCTGCGCGTGCGCCGGCTGACTGGTCAGCGAAAAGTGGGCCATGCTGGCACGCTGGACCCTATGGCAACCGGCGTGCTTTTGCTTTGTCTGGGGCAGGCGACCCGCGTGGCCGAATATTTGATGGCGGGGCGAAAGCGATATCGAGCCGTCGTCCGCTTCGGCGTCTCGACAGATACCTACGACGCCGACGGGACTGTGACCCAATCGGTCGAATCATTCCATTTGTCCCAAGACCAAATAGTTGATGCGCTGGCTGCCTTTCAGGGAGTCATTCAGCAGGTCCCCCCGCCTTACTCTGCCATCCGGCAGAAGGGCCAACGACTGTACGAACTGGCCCGGCGCGGCATTGCGGTTCAAGCTCCACCCCGCACGGTCGAAATAGATAGGCTGGATCTGGTCGCCTGGAACCCACCTCACCTGACCCTCGACGTAACCTGTTCGCCCGGGACCTATGTCCGGTCTCTGGCCCACGACCTGGGTCAGATGTTAGGGGTAGGTGGACACCTTTCGGCGCTGACCCGTCTGGCCAGTGGTAAGTGGCGACTGGAAGACGCCATCACGCTGGATGACTTGCAAAGGGAAGTGGAAGCGGGAGACTGGGTTCACCTCTTGCACCCGCTCGATGCCGCCCTGCAAGACTTCGATCGGGTGGATCTATCGGCTGATCTGGCCCAGCAGGTGATCCACGGGCAGGCCATCCTCCTGGACGGGAGACACCAGACGTCGCTGGTGCGTGCCTACGCGCCCGATGGCAACATGGTGGCTCTGCTACAGCCGTCGCGCAAGCCCAGCTACTGGCAGCCTAAAAAGGTCTTCAGCAAAGCCTTGAATACTTGAGTCTCGAGATCTGAGATTTCTTATGCAGGTGATTGATGATCTTACACAAGCCAAACTTCACGGCCCTTCAGTGGTGACGGTTGGCTCATATGACGGCGTTCACATCGGCCACCGGCACTTGCTGGGGCGTATGAAGGAAGTCGCCAATCAACTAGGTTATTATACGGCGCTGGTGACCTTCTATCCCCAGCCTAAAGCTGTACTGGCACCGCACCTGTCCATCCGCTATCTGACCACACCGGCCCAGAAGATCACCCTCCTGGATGCTATCGGCCTCGATTTGACAGCCATCCTCCCCTTCACCCGAGAAACGGCCCAGACCTCGGCGGCCGAATTCGTCAGCCAATTGGTCACACACCTGAAGATGCGCCAGTTATGGGTTGGACCCGACTTCGCCCTGGGACGAAACCGAGAAGGAGACATCCCCAGGCTACGACAATTGGGACAGGAAATGGGCTTTGAGGTACATGTGGTAGAGCCGTTCATCCAGGATGGGGAGGTGGTCAGCAGCACCCGTATTCGCCACCTGTTGATGCGAGGCGAAATCCGGCAGGCGACAGCCCTGTTAGGCCGCTATCCCAGCCTCATAGGGCAGGTGACGCAAGGTGCCCAGCGAGGTCGGCTGCTTGGCTTCCCCACCGCCAATCTGTCGATATTGCCCGAGCGGGCGATCCCTGCCGATGGCGTTTATGCCTGTTTTGTGTGGGTGAATGGAGAGCGACATCCGGCCGTTACCAACGTCGGCGTACGCCCTAGCTTTGCCGGGGCAGAGCGCACCGTTGAGACACACCTGCTCAACTTTAACGGTGACCTGTATGGGCTGGATTTAAAGTTGGAATTCGTAGAACGCCTGCGCCCCGAAAAACGATTTGAAAATCTTGATGAGTTGGTGGCGCAAATCCGGTCCGATGCGGAGCGAGCCGCTAAGTTACTGGCAAAGGAATCCCCTGACCAGGTATGAAAAACAACGTCCTCTCTAACCCTTAGTGGAGCATCCCTATGTTCCGTCACCTTACAGGAGGTCTCTTATGCGCGCAGATGAGGCTGCAAGTACGACAATTCAGATCATTCGGGCCGATAGAGACTTTTTCGCCGCGCTCGAAAAGACGCGTACGGACTCTTCGGAGCAGTTAAGGCAAG
>JAHELX010000713.1 GCA_024643945.1 Anaerolineales bacterium | reverse complement strand
GACATAGGAGAACCGATTCCACGCCGCTGGATTCAGTGGGTCGGCCACCAGGCTGTCGGGCTAGCGCAGTGGCCGAGCTGCGGGTCCTACCCAAGGGTCGGGCGTTAGCGTTATAGTAGTATAGGCCGGTGGATTGGACAACCTCCTGGTGAGGGCAAGCCAAGAAAGATATTAGTCATGCCTCAGTGCATTTTAGAGTTCTCAATGGTTGATCAGCGGTCTCGGAGTCATGAGCGGCTAAGTTCAACGCTGACGCGTCAGTCTGAGTAAAGTTTTCACACAATCAATCAAGAACGTTGGGATTAATATCAAGCTCGTTATCAGGAATAAAGACCAAGCAATAACACCAAAAATTTCAAAGGCATCTCTCAAGCCCAGACGCCATTCCTCATTGACAACGAGCATAAAAAGGACGACGCAGGCGATGAATATAGCAATCCCCCGAATACTTGGAAAGAGCTTTAGACTCCTATTTGTTAAGTCAAGAATGAACTCCTTCCGATCTTCCTCAACCTCGTTTGGAACAGGAATAAGTAGCCATACTACTGACATTAAGCCCAGTACTAGGCCCACACTACCAGCACAAGTGCCCCACGTGATCCAACGTGGATTCTGAGAAACCACAGCATTCAATGCTTCGTGAGCATTCTGGTAATCATTGACATACCAGTTGTAATTGAAGAAAAACAACAAGAATATCAGGCTCAAGACATTAACTATAAGTAAGGGGCCGTAGAATTTCAGTCTTACTTTCACGACTTATTGACCCGTTGGATTCCAAAGCGGCAGGATGTTGGAGTTGAAGAGGACATTTTTGATACCCCAAGAGAATCCCCGGCTATGTCCATAAATTACCAACATTAGTCTTCCAGGTACGGAAGAGTCTAACGCGTCTATAACCGGATCTTCAATTGCTGCTCGCCAGGCTTCGGCTTCTACCCTAGAACTTATGTGATACATACTCCTTGTGCTCATCAGGTTTACGAATTTCAGTGCTCACATCCGCACCGGCCCCTGTGGATGTGCTAATTACATATCTTCGACATCAACTGCCTCAAAGTGCCCAGCTCTCAAGAGAAAGTACTCATTTTGCTCATAGCGTGTTGAGTTGCTGTCGAGGGTGATGTCAACGCGTATTCTTTCGTCAACCGGAGGCTGAAGAGCGTTACTCAGCGCCAGCGGCTCAAACCGATACGTGAGATGTTCGCCAACACAATAATGAGGGGAGTAGGTTGGTTCACAATCGGCTTCATCCCACTCCTCAAGTTGAAAAGCAGCAGTGGTTACTTGTTCTTCAATTTCGAATAGCGGGCAATTGCGAGGATGAGTGCCTCGCTTGATACATCGCTCAGCGTGTTCGTCGCTGGTTACTTCATTGACGATCTCAAGTAAGGCGCTGCCGCTGCCGAGTGTGTCGTGCTCGTCTCTATCCACCAAGTAGATGGCCACGACGAAGGTATCATCGCTTTGTTCAACTTTTACGTTCTCGATCAGACTGGGAGAGGGCCACTTCTCCGGTGTAGGAGTAGCAATCGAGGTAGAAGAGGGACTGGTTCCGGTAGGTGTCGGTGTTGCGCCGCCCAGGCTAATGGGGGCTTGCGTACAGGCGCTCATGACCAGCAGCAAAGCCAAGAGGCCAGCTAGATGAAACCAACCGCCAAGTTTCACTCGGATAGCTCTTCGCTGCGGCAATTTTCCTGGAGGGAGCCAATAATTGGGGGTTGCCTCTTGACGGCTGGGTGTTCCAGAGCTTTGGTCGTAATTGTGTAGCCGGTGGTCGTTGGATGTCTTTTGGGCGGACAGAATGTCCGGTACAAAATCCATCAATTGCTTATTCATAGTGCCACACCTATCTATGGGAGAATAGAATCAGACTGCCTATTCCGCTATCATAGCACTCTTCAATCCAGTAGCGGGCTGTGGGGCGCGGATCAGCCTCGTGAAGGCAAGCCTGATCAGGTTCCAAAGGATCGGTATCGAAGCCGTAGAGGGCCGTGTCGCCGTAGTAGATATGGGCGGTCGTGAAGTGGTCATTGTAAAAGAGTGGGTAGTCACGCCTGTCATAGAGCTGGATCCGATTATCGGATATCCCCGTGCATTCGCCATCCACGACGATTTGGTACAGGCCAGATGGCATAGCGCTGTCGGGTTGCCAAGAGAAGAGATAATCTGGCTGACCTGGCAGGGGCGAAATCGTTCCAATCTGCTGCCTGATCGAGGATTGAGGATCTGTGGCTGGAGCATACGTCTCGGCCCACACCTCCAACTCCCCGGTCAGAGCATCAGGGTCGCACTGGCCCAAGAGGATGTAAACTAACACGTTGTCGGCAACCGGGCCGCTGCCGGATGGGCCGGTGCCCTGGGGATTGTCATTGATGCGCAAAACAACTGGGGCTTGGTTGTCCCAAATCGTAACCGAAACTTCAGGTTGGGGAGGGCTCTGGGCCAGGGCGTTGGAGGCGCGCTGCTCGCCTGCGGGTAGCAGGAACAGCACTAGCCCGATGAGCATAGGCAGAAAGAAGGCGCTGATCAAGGGACGTTTGTGGGGCCACGAGGGTGTGAACATTTCTGGCTCTCTTTCTTCTGCGATGAACCCGGGACAGGGCCAGCCGCGCCGCGATTCAGCTAAGCTAGCCCAGACGATAAGGATCTCAATAAGCCGGAGGAACGATAGGCGGTGACAACCTGCCCTCTTTATGCTCGGCCTGTTCAAGCCATCTGCCATAAACCTTGCCGTCCTCGTTCTCAAACCAGAGCATAACAAAGACGTACTCTGACCCGACTTCCTCCAAGGCATCGTCGAACGAAAGCAAGGGGAAGGTATACCAGTAGTGCCAGCCGGCACGCCATTGCTGAAGGCCCATGTCCAGATACTGCTTGTACTCGAAGACGTAATCCGCCCGCTCAACTCTCTCTGTCACGTCCAACAGTAAACACTCGCTTTGAATGACGGTGCCCGGGATCGGTCCTTCCCCCCCAACCTCTGGAGGATGTCGCACACAACCGTCCGCATCGCGGTTTTTGATGATCTGCAGGTGGGCCCAGCCGGGGGGAGCAGCGTCCTCCGTTTCACTACCTATAAGGTAAAAGGAGACCAGGATGCCGTTGGCCTGGTTAGTCCAGGTGACGTCCCCCATCGCGCCCGGCCCCGGTGCGAGGGTAACGGCCGGCGGGGTGGGGGTTCTCCTGGGCGGGGTAGGGGTGTTCCTCAGCTTAATCGTATCCGGGCCGGGGGGGCCGTAGGCGCAGGCGCCAATCGCTAGCAGCAAGGCCAGCAAGCCGAGCCGGGCCAGCCAGCGTTGCGCCGTGCGGGCGACCGGCGCGCACAACCAAGATATGATGGATGGGTTAGTCATAGCGCCACACCTCTCTGTTCGAGAAGAGAGTTCTAGGAACGTGCGTGTTGCACTTGCCCTGCGGCCAGCACGGGCGGAACACTACAACGAATTTAGAATACAACGAATATCAGATTGAGGCGC
>JAHELX010000712.1 GCA_024643945.1 Anaerolineales bacterium | reverse complement strand
GGAGGGACAAGACTGGATACCAATACCCCTAAACTTCTAACACCACCGGGAAGATCATTGGACGTCGTCGGGTTCGCCGGTATAGAAATTCGGCCAGCGTGTCGCGGATGAGGTTACTGGCGGTGTCGCGGTGTCCGTTAGACAGTACTTCGATGACCAGACCCTTGGCCTCCTCAATGAGATCTTCAGCATCGCGCATATAAACGAAGCCGCGCGACACGATGTCAGGACCTTCGATGAGCTCACCGGTCACTTCGTCAAGGGCGACGACGACTACGACGAACCCATCACGCGACAGCAGG
Source organism: Anaerolineales bacterium (assembly GCA_024643945.1). The sequence goes on along the minus strand of JAHELX010000712.1, from coordinate 3,179 downwards.
CGGCGGTCGCGCAGCACTACCTCACCTACGTCGCCAATACCCAGCCCATCAATGAGTACGTGTCCACTCTCGATCCGCTCGCCCAGGCGAGCTCCCTGGTCGTCAAACTCGATCACCTGGCCGTTTTCAACTACAAAGACATTCTCTTCAGGGATGCCCAGTCCCATCGCCAATTGTGCGTGCAGCACCAGATGCCGGTACTCCCCGCCAATGGGGATGAAATAGCGCGGATGAGTGAGGCTGATCATCATTTTCTGCTCTTCCTGGCTGGCGTGTCCAGAGACGTGAATCGGCAGCAGGCGGTGGTAATAAACAGCCGCGCCCAGGCGGAACAGGTTATCTAAAGTACGGTGCACCAACTCTTCGTTGCCGGGGATGGGCGTAGCCGAGAGGATCACCGTGTCGCCGTGCTGGATCTTCACCTGTCGATGTTCCTGGTTGGCCATGCGAACTAAGGCGCTGGTCGGCTCGCCCTGGGTGCCAGTGCACACAATCGCCACCTGTGACGGAGGCAGGCTATCCAATTCTTCGGGACGCAGAAACATATCATCCGGCGCACTCAGATAGCCCAAGTTACGCGCCATGCGCACGTTTTCCACCATACTGCGCCCCACCACCCCCAAGCGGCGATCATGCTGGAAAGCACAGTCAATCACTTGCTGGACCCGGGAGATGTTCGAGGCAAACGTGGAGACGATGATGCGCCCTTTGGCCTGATTGAACACCTTTTCAAAGGCCTCGCTCACCACGCGCTCGGAAGGTGTGTAGCCGGGACGTTCGGCGTTGGTGCTGTCGGCCATCAGAGCCAGCACGCCGCGCCGGCCATATTCGGCCAGCGCCCCATAGTCGGTCAACCGTCCATGCACGGGTGTATAGTCAAACTTATACTCTCCGGTGTGAACCATCAGACCATAGGGTGTCTCTATCGCCAGACCTACCGAGTCAGGGATACTGTGGCAGACGCTAAAAGGTTCCACGGTAAAAGGCCCCACCGTTATCCGGTCCCGGGGTGCGATGGTATGGATCTCCGCCGTGTCGAGGAGTCGCGCCTCGCGCAACTTGACTTCGATGAGACCTCGCGTGAGCCGGGTGGCAAAGAGCGGGGTCTCAATCTGACGCAATACGTAGGGTAGCGCACCAATATGGTCCTCGTGGCCATGGGTGAGAAAGATACCTTTCAAATAGTCAGGGGCTTGCATCAAATAACTGATGTCGGGGATGACCAAGTCTATGCCCAGCATGTCGCTTTGGGGGAACATCAGGCCACAATCTACGGCAATGGCCGTCTCCCCAAATTCGAACACGGTCATGTTCTTGCCCACTTCTCCCGCGCCCCCCAGGGGAATGATGCGTAATGTGTCGGCCAATGGTCTCTCTCCTGCTATGTGAACTGGGATGCTCCCCCATATTAGAACAGGCTCAACTGTTCGGCCTGGGGGGGAGGCTCTTCATCATCAAAACCCTCAGTCTCGGCGATAAACTGCGGCAGCTTTTTGAAATCGGCTTCTACCAACGGCCGCCACTTGGGCTGATGCAGGGCAGCCGCAGGGTGAAACATAGGGACCACCAGCACGTTGCCCACCCGCTTGGGCTGGCCGTGGATCTTGCTGATAGAGGCACCGGGAAAATAACGATACATAGAAAAGCGTCCCAGCGTGACGATGACTTTGGGTTTTATAAGCTGAATCTGACGCTCCAGGTATGGCGCGCAGGCGGATATTTCGTCAGGCATAGGATCCCGGTTGCCAGGTGGGCGACATTTGACCACGTTGGTGATGTACACCTGCTCGCGGGTCAGGCCGATGCTGGCCAGTAATTCCTCCAGGAATTGGCCAGCCGCGCCGACGAAGGGCCGGCCCTGCCGGTCTTCGTGAAAGCCAGGTCCCTCACCGATGAACATAATATCGGCGTTGAGGGGACCTTCACCGGGCACCGCATGGGTCCGCCCCTGGGAGAGCGGGCACAGGGTACATGCATGGACGGCTTCCTCAAGTTGCTCAAGCGTCATCTGGCTGATTTCGGTCATAGCGTACTCCTCGATTTGAATATTTGCGCAAGATGATGGGCAGGCAGACTTTTTTCGGTAATAAACTAGGGTGCAATGCCGGACGCTGACCCTAATCTAATGCCTGACGTTCGTTGGGTCAGCTTTGCCGGGCGCCGCACTCCGGGCAAAATTTCGCCCCGGCTTCAATGGGACTGCCACACTCAGTGCAAAAGTGACTTTGCTTGAGAGGCGCACCGCACTCAGCGCAGAATTTAGCACCAGCCTTGACCGCTGCGCCGCAGTCAGGGCAGGCAGCCCGCAGGCTATCCCCGGCTACATAGTCCTTCACGTCGTATTGACGCCCGCGAACCTCTTCCGTTGCCTGCTCGGTTATCGCTTCGGCCTGGGCAGCCGCCGCCTCGACGGCGACGTTGGGCGCACAGTCAAAGCAGAGACCGCGGCTGTCGTTCCAACATCGCTGGCGGCATACCCATTCGTTGCAGCGCGGACATTGCACAAAATATCCCTTGACCTCCCCGATTGCCTTGGTGAAAGCCTCGTCGTGAGCGCGCTCCCAGGCAGCCGAGTGGACCCGGTCGCCCACTTGGGCAGCAGTGCCAAAAATGCCGCCCAGCACGCCGCCGGCCACGTCAAGTACCTCGGTTGCCAGCCCGGTCGCCGACGGGCGGAACTTTGAGCGATAGCCATTTCCACACCGCTCGCAGTAGAATTCCCACTGAAATCCTCGCTCGGTGCTCTGGTCGTTGTAGTTGTCGGTGAATTCAATGAATTCAGTCATTCGAGGTCTCCTGTCAGGTGTATTGGATTGGCGAGGCAAACTGCGCCACGATTCTAGTGCATTTGCGGGATTTTGTCTAACGAGGCTTGAGCCAGTCGCCGCCGGAGGTCGCGTCGGCGCACTTTGATCAGTTCTCGATAAGTGAACGAAGCAAACTCCGGCGTCGTCAGGATGAGAGCATCCTCTCGGTTATCAGCATAGTAGCCTTTACGCCGGCCCACTTGTTCAAAACCATATTTGGCGTAGAGAGTCTGAGCAGCCACGTTCGAGACACGCACCTCGAGGGTTGCCCGGCTGGCGCCCAGTCGCTGCGCCTCGTCGAGCAAGGCGACAAGCAAGAATTCACCCAGTCCTCGCCGTCGCCACGTGATGCGGATGGCCAGGGTACTGATG
>JAHELX010000711.1 GCA_024643945.1 Anaerolineales bacterium | reverse complement strand
CCACCAGGCGCCCGGTCATTTCGATGATGAAAGCCACTAAGTGCCAGAGTGCCACAAAAGGCCACAAAATCCATGGTGTTTTCTTCTCTACGCTCGACATCATATTTCCCTCCTGCCCGGCCCCGGGGTGGGGCAGCCTTTTCCCCAGAGGGGACCTATGGGCCAGGCTGCCCAGGCGGGCTAGCCCACCCATAGGTCCCCTGCGGGGATAGGTCCCCTCTCCCCTGTGCAGCCCCGTGGGGGGCTTCGCTCGGGACCGTGGGTGGGGAAAAGCCCACCCCACGACTTTTCAGACACCCTCTGTGGATTAAAAATAACTTACCCGCCCTTCGATTCACTCACAGCTATGTCGCCAATCCCTTCCTCGTCATAGCGTATAGCCTGAGGGGTGATATGGCTCCACACAATGTAAGCCAGGGTTGAGAAAAGTAAGACGTGAAAACCGATCCGGTAACCAAGATGCGCCCATGGTTGGAATATGCCCACTATGCCCTACACAATTTAACCAGGATACTGAGGTATCCTCGGAACATCGAAATTGATATCGCGGCCGAAGAACTTGAAGATCATCAAGTCCTCAGAGCCAGAGTTCTCGACTACGATAGGCTCAGTTGCCTTGGCATGAGAAACAATGAGCTCATCCCATCCAAAGTTGCCGGCCTCAATCTCGTGGCCGTCGTAACGCCCGCGGCCGCGCCAAACCAGGATGTTGTAAACGCCCTCATCCACACTGGTGAAACGTCGGCCTGGCTTCACCACCAGCCTCTTGCCACTGAACTTGGTGGTGTTGTAGTAGATCCAGTGTTCCTCACCTCCCTCCTGTTTTGTCTCTTCGATCAGTTGCGGCGAAGTGTGCCGGTTTTCGTAAAAGTAAGGATCCCCGCTCACTTCCCAGTTGATATGATTCAGGATGGTGCGCTCCCCGTGCTTTTCGCGGTCTTCCTGGCGCACGTCCTTGAACAGCAAGTCTTTGGAAATAATCTTGCCGGCTACCAATGCCTGGAGCATAGCAAAGACGTCAGAATCCTCTTGCAGTTCGATGGTGAGTGCCGTTCCCGGGGCGTGCAGTACCCCCGAGGGCAGGTGGAACCCCTCGCCAGGCACCAGGAGATAGGCCCTGGAATGTCGCAAGATCAGATCATCTTTCCAGTCAACCAGGTAGGGCAGCAGCACCTCATATTCCTTCCGATCGGCAATTGAGGGATGCACGCCGAAGAAGGTTTCTGGGTGCGGCCCTAGCTCTACGTCCTCCGGGAAATAGTAGGCCTCCTCTTTTGGGTTGCGCCCCACAAGAGCTGCTTCTTCCCTACGCTGATGCAGGTGATAAGGTATCCGGGCGGCGAAGTCGTAGATTTTGGCCAGGCGTCCCAACCCTTTATGGGTTCTGGCATACGCTTCGCCCATAATAGCCGGGCCTGCGACTTCTACAGCCTCCTTGAGCGTAATTCTCTCATCTCCCCCCCGAAGCGGAGGGGAGAGGGCAATGTGGCTGAGGCCTTCGTCGGGGGGGCCGACCCGATTATCGGCCTTGGTCGTGGAGCCCAGCCAGCGTTCCGAGATCCACCCCCGTTCGCCAACTTCGTACTCTTCCTCTTTCAGCCCCAGGCGGCGCCCTGGTGGCAGAAAGTCCCTGGCCACCCAGGCAGGTTCCAGTCTGAGGATTCCGTTACCTTTTGCCAGAGCGTTCTCGACGAGATCTCGTTTCTTATTTGCTGACATCCTCTGCCTATCTCCTTACAGTGCTTCACCAGTTTACGTCTGACTGCCTGCGGGCGAAGGTTCAGCACTTCTTCTCAGCCGCCGACGCTTCAGGCAGGTGGTCCAGGATAAACTGGTACGTTTTCTCGGCCACAGACTCCCATTCACTGTCCACGGTGACGACATGGCCGGAATTGTGCAGCACAACCAGCTCCTTATCCGTCGAGCCAACCCGTTCATAGGTGAACTGGGCGCTGTCAGGATGGATGGTCTGGTCCTCGGTACTGTAGATGATGAGGAGGGGACAGTTCACCTGCGGCAGGAGACGCTTTACCTGCTTGATGAATTTCGTGACTTCGTGGGAAGCAGGTATGGGATACATGTCATAAGACCAAAGCCGCAACCTGGCTTGAGGGTCAGTCAGGTCATCCTCGGGCTTGGGCAACTGACGTATCAGGTACTTGAGCACAGGTACCAGGTGACTACGCCGATCACTAACCATGATCGCTGGAGAATAGGCGATAGCACCAGCTAATTCGGAGTGGTGAGCGGCCAAATCGAGCGTAAGCAAAGCGCCCAAAGACAGGCCTCCAACGAAGACCGGCCGGCAGCGAGCCTGGAAATCAACCAACGCTCGGTCCACGTGATTCGCCCACTCGCTCCATCGTCGTTGGTTCAAGTCTTCAACTGTGGTTCCATGACCGGGGAGACATGGACCGGAGACGGTGAAGCCGCATTGATGCAGATAATCTCCCACCAGGCGCATCTCCGGTGGAGAGCCGGTGAAACCATGGATGAGCAGTACCCCGACAGGGCCACCTTCCAGAAAGAAGGGAGATGGATCCAAGTGTGGGGATTTGGTCATTTTCTTCCTCGCTTACCCGCGGTAGCAGTCACAGAACGTGGGCATAAAAACCAGGTGAGCCTCCCTTCCCACCATCTTAGATTTGCCAACATTCAGCAACCATAGCAAAAATAAGACGGTCCTGAAGCTCAGGCCACGATCATTGCGGTACTTCCCCGGGTGGCAGCACTCGGCAGTCGGGTATCTGGCGTAGATCACTCTCAGCCCAGCCGGTGAATAGATGACGAATTTTGTAAAGTGCAGGCCTAACGGTTTATCTGTCCAAACTCCAGAATTGAAGGTTGGTTCGGGAAAGTGATCACGTCCCCGCGGGGAATAATGGGCACACAGCGGCATCTCATAGACAGCCAGCGTGTCTGATTGTTGCAGATAGCTTGCGATAGACCAGATCGTCCACCGGCGCCAGCAGAGCTACGAGCTGTACTCGCCGCTTTGGAGGAATAGCTTGGCTCATGCGTCGTCGCCATGACCTTAGATTCGACAAAGCAGGTAGAGAAGCAGAGATTGGAAAGCAAAGACTTGTCTGCCAGCAAAAATCGATTGGCAGGCCAGCTCTTTGGATGAAGGAAACGAGAAGATAGTTCAAGTCGTCAGCGACGCTCATAACTATAGCATATCTTTCAGGGCAAGTCAATAGAAGTATATCCTCGCAACGCGCTGCCTGGGCGCTCAATAGCGCTTTGAGGGTCAGCCAGGAATAGGATCAAGCCCAGAACATCTCGCCCGGCGGCTCGAAGATACAGGCCTCCTTCAGCGTGGCCACGCCTTTAGCCGGCCCTTCTTCGATGGACATCAGCGCGTCCTCGTGCTCGATAGAGATGACGTGATCATAGCCCACCAGTCGCAGCGCGCTGATGATATCCCTCCACGTCTTCATATCGTGGCCATAGCCAATGCTGCGAAAGGTCCAGGAGCGGTCGGGG
>JAHELX010000102.1 GCA_024643945.1 Anaerolineales bacterium | reverse complement strand
TGACGGTGAGGCTGGTGGCGTGGGAGATGACGCTCCCCATCCAGGCGCCGCCACTGCGCAGCGTGAGCGCCAGATTGGAGTCTTCGGTGGCGAAGGCGCGCCGGGCGCGAATGGCGTCCAACAGGTCGGCCTCAGCCAGCGCCGGAGCGATCAGCCCGGTGCGGTGCGTGGTGTCGGCTCCCCAGTAGGCGTTTTCAGCGTCGCTGTTGTTGGCTGGGGCCACGTGCCAGCCGGCAGCCAGCGCCCGCATCCACTGCGCTTCAAAGGTGTAGTATTGGGCATAACGCTCCGAGCCGTTGCCCACTTCCAGCAGGCTCATATGGGATGCGACCGTGGGGTCGTAGGCGAAATCCTGAAAGTCACTCTCCGCGAAGGGGTGGTTGAATTCCGCCAGGGCGTCAGGCTGGGCGGCCAGCCAGGCGTAGAATTCGGGCAAGGTGTCGTATCCCGGGTCGTCGCGCGAGGCGCAGGCCGTGCTGTTCCATATGGTGATGTGGCCGTCGCTGGGATGGGTGTATTCGCAACCCCGCAGGGCGATGAACTCGCCGGGAATGCTGGCTTCGGACGCCTGCACGCCAGCCTCGGCCCATTGGTCAGGGGTCAGCCGGTGGCTATGGTCGGTGAGAGCCAGGAAGTGCAGGCCGTTGGCGCGGGCGGCGGCAAAAGCCAACAAGGGCGGGCCGGCCCCGTCAGAGTAGCTGGAGTGAGTGTGCAAGATGCCCCAATAGGCGTGCAACCCATCGGGCAGGTCGGCGGCGGGTGGCGAGTTGGCGGGTGGGGCAGGAACTAATGTGATCGTCCCCGGGTTGGGTGTTTTGCGGACGAAATCGGCCGGCATCGAGTCGCTGTCGTAAGGCCAGATGCGTTGCAGGCTGTCCGGTTCGGGCGCGCTGGCATCAGGGGTCACGCCCACGGCGGTGTAGTCGCCCTGGCGGTAGGCGGCGCTGTCCACTCGCTGGTCGGCCGGGTCCAGCACCAGTAGCTCGTCGCCGTCGTCGGCCAGCGCCCAGCCGCCACTCCCCCAGGCGGTGTAGCGCGCCAGGTCCGGCACCTCCAGGGTATCGGTGTAGCCGGACCCGGTGCCGACCAATTCATAGTCGGGGTAGAAGCCAAAACGGACGGCGAATTGAGCGGCATTTTTGGCGACAACCAGGCATTCGTCGGGAGCCAGGGTTTGACCGTCAGGCAGGTAATACATACTCTCCTTACCGCCAGAGGTCTCTTCATCGCCTACTTTGAAGCCGGTCAGGTCAATCGGCTCCCCTTCGGCGTTGCACAACTCGACGAATTCATCACCTGAGGTGCCGGGCGTGGTGGCGTCGTATAAGAACTCGCTGATGAGCAGAGCTGGCGGTGGGACAGGCGGCGGTGTGGCGGTGGGAGGTGGGATGGGCGGTGTAACAGTGGTCGAATTAGGTTGCCGGGGGGTGCCATTAATGGGGTTACCACCTGCGTCAAGGCCGTTGCGAGTGATGCCGTCGTTAGAGCCCCAGTTGGCTGGTGAATCGGGGGCTAGTGGATCGACTCGCTCCATCGAATAGTAGGCAGGACCGCCGCTCCCACCTGGCCACGAAGCGCCCGCGAGGTTGGCGGTGTCAATCAGATTGTTGCCTGCGTCGCGGAGCTCCAGGCTCTCCCCAGCGTTGCCCAAGGCACCGGTGTGGATGAGGTCGGCAGGCATGTCGGAAACGGTGCTATCATCGGTGCGTTCCAGCAGAAAGTAGCCCTCCGGGGAGATAACGCCGGCGAGGCTGATGGTCGGCGTCCCGTCGAGAGCAGCCAGACTCCAGCCAGTGAGAGGGATGGGGTTGGTGGTCGTGTTGTGGAGCTCAACCCATTCGTCGTTGGCGCTGGCGGCTGTGCCACCCCAGGCAACCTCGTTGATGACGACATCGCCAGGAGCAGGGGGGGGTGGAGCAGGGGGTGTGGGGGTAGGAGTAGCAGTCGTGGCTGAGTTGGGTTGCTTGGGGGTAGCGTTGAGGGGGCTGCCGTCGGCATCGGAGCCGTTGCGAATCGTGCCGTTATTGTTGGCCCAATTGGCTGGCGAATCGGGGACCATGGGGTCAATTCGCTCCATCGAGTAGCAGTCGGGGCTGGCGCTCCCACCTGGCCACGAAGCGCCCGCGAGGTTGGCGGTGTCAATCAGATTGCCCGCTTCGTCAAGAAGTTGCAGACTTTCGCCACCGTTGCCCAGAACGCCGCTATAGATCAGGTCGGCGGGTATGTCGGAGATAGTGTTGTCATCCGTGCGCTCCAGCAGAAAGTAGCCGCCGGGCGGGATGACGCCGACGAGACTGATGCCCGGGGTCCCATCGAGGGCAGCCAGGCTCCAGCCGGTGAGCGTGATAGAATCGGGGGTGGTATTGTACAGTTCAATCCATTCGTCGTTAGGGCTGGCGGCTGTGCCGCCCCAGGCGACTTCGTTGATGACCACATCGCCGGGACTGACCGGGGGCGATTGGGCTACCAGGCCAAAAGGTGAGACCAAAAGGGGCAGGCAAGACGCGACCAGCCCGATGATTACCAGCCACAACTTGCGTGAGATTGTCCAGCGCATAGGATCCTCCTCCTTGGATGCAGACAGAATGGTGTTGACAATGGACGAGGAGAGGGATCAGTCCCTCTCCTCGGGTGTTCCGGTGGTAAGATGCGGTGTTGGTGGGGTTATATTGCTGGATCTCTACTATGCACTTGTTCATGAATAACTTCGCACTTTGGAATGGAAATTAGGCGTAAAACCGCCACAAAAATACGAAGTCGTTTTCGAACAAGTACTATGCTAGACGCAGTCTCAACCGATTCTTAAACATCAATTTCAATCCAAATCTGGTCTCCTGTACCAGCCTCGTGAAGGTTTTTGGAACCTTCGCGAGGCTTAATCTACTTACGAGGTAGTGTCGTGTATCTCTGCCGTGTTGGTCAGCGCCCGGTAGAAACAACTCCACTCACCAGTGTGGCAGGCTGGCCCGGCCGGCAGCACGCGCACCAGCAACGCGTCGCCGTCGCAATCGTAGCGGACCTCGATCACGCGCTGGGTGTTGCCACTGGTCGCCCCCTTGTGCCACAATTCTCCGCGGCTGCGACTCCAAAACCAGGTCTCGCCTGTCTCCAGCGTCAGCCGCAGCGCCTCGGCGTTCATATAAGCCAGGGTGAGCACTTCACCCGTTGCCGCGTCCTGCACGATGGCAGGAAGCAACCCCCGATCATCCCATTTGAGATCGGCCATGGGGTGCTCTTCGGGTATTTGAGGTTGATTCATTGCCTTACCCACACATCTCGCTCGGCCAGGTACGTTTTCACCTGGGCGATGGAGAGTTGTCGAAAGTGGAAGAGACTGGCGGCCAGGGCGGCGTCGGCGCAGCCGATGGTCAGCACCTGGTAGAAGTGATCCAGGCTGCCCGCCCCGCCACTGGCGATGACGGGAATACTGACCGCCTCGGCCACCGCCCGCGTCAGTTCGATATCGTAGCCAGCCTGAGTGCCGTCGGCGTCCATACTGGTCAGTAAAATTTCGCCCGCGCCCCGTCGCTGGCATTCGCGTGCCCACTCGACGGCATCCATGCCAGTACGCTCTCGCCCGCCGTGGGTGGTGGTCTCCCACGCCAGCGACGACGTGTCTATGCGGCGGCGGGCATCAATGGCGACGACGATGGCGTTGCTGCCAAAGGCGTGCGCCCCGCGCGTGATGAGGTCCGGGTCGCGGACGGCAGCGGTGTTGATGCTGACCTTGTCAGCGCCGGTAGCGATGATGGCCCGCATATCGTCCACGTTACGAATGCCACCCCCGACGGTGAAGGGGATAAAGACCCTCTCGGCCACGCGATGCGCCATCTCCACTGTCAGGCCGCGTCGCTCGTGGCTGGCGGTGATGTCCAAAAAGACCAATTCGTCGGCCCCTTCGGCGTCGTACACCTGTGCCTGCGCCACCGGGTCCCCGGCGTCGCGCAGATTCACAAATTGGACGCCCTTCACCACACGCCCATCTTTCACGTCGAGACAAGGGATGATGCGTTTAGCAAGCATAAGCCTCTAACCACGGTCCTTAAGAGCATGCCTGAGAAGTCGTGGAGTGGACTTTTCCCCAGAGGGGACCTATAGGCCAGCCTGCCCTACTTTTCAGGCCTGCTCTTATGGTGCCAACCCTTTTTGTGCTACCAGCAGCAATCCCAGGATCATCGAACCGTCTATCACCTGGCCGCGCATTACCAGATCCATTGCTTCGGCAAAAGGCATCTTCACCACTTCCAAATCTTCGTACCGGTCCAGTTTTTGCTCCCCTGACGTTAGCTCTTGGGCCAGGAAGAGATACGTGCCCACCTGCATCGCGCCCGGAAACTGGTTGAAGTAGGCCAATTTCTGCCACTTGGCGGCGAGATAGCCGGTCTCTTCCTGCAACTCGCGCGCAGCCGCTTGCTGCGGCGACTCGCCCGCTTTTGGGCGACCGGCCGGTAAATCGTAAATAACCCGCCCGACGGGATGTCGATACTGGCGGGTGAGAATCACGCAGCCATCGTCGGTGAGGGTGACGGTCGCAACGGCATCAGATGGACTTTGCAGGTAAAAATAGTGGAAGCGCCGGCCATCGTCCGGGTGTTCCAGCAGGTCGTCACGAACGCGAATGAAAGGGTGGTCGATAATCAGTTTCGATTCGATGACTTTCCACGCTTTTGGTTCCCTCACGAACAAGCTACCTCCAGTGCCTGGGTCAGGTCTACCTGCCCCGCATAGAGAGCCTTGCCGATGATGAGACCTTCCACACCAACGCCCTCGGCTTCCTTCACCCGGCGCACGTCCTCCAGTGAGGCAACGCCCCCGGAGGCAATGACTGCCAGCTTGCTTTCGACAGCCAGCGCGGCACAGGCTGGCACGTTGACACCCGCCAGGGTGCCGTCACGGCTGATGTCAGTATAGATGATGCGCGTCGCCCCTAACGTCTTCATTTGCCGCGCCAGAACGATCGCGGTCACGCCCGTGAGTTGCTGCCACCCGTGGGTGGCGACGTGACCATCGCGAGCATCAATCGCGAGAGCGATGCGTTCAGCCTCAAAGCGTGTCAACGCCTCCTGCACCAGGCTGGGGTTGGTAATGGCCGCAGTGCCCATGACCACCCGTGCCACGCCCAGCGACAAAGCGGCTTCGACGTCGCTGAGGGTTCGCAATCCGCCTCCGAATTGAACTGGCACCTCCACGGCGTCCAGGATAGCTCGCAGCGCCTCAGCGTTTTCTTTCGCTCTGGCCGCCTCGCCAAAAGCGCCGTCCAGGTTGACCACGTGCAGCCATTCGGCACCCAGGTTTGCCCAGCGCCGGGCAGTGCCAACCGGGTCGTCATTGACGACCGTCTCAGCGCCGGGGTCGCCCTGCACCAGGCGCACACAGCGACCGTGACGTAAATCAATGGCTGGATAGATGATCATTGTTAGAAGGGTACATAACGTATCAGGACTTGAAAGTACGTTGATTATACTTCAAAATTCGGTGGGCTACAACCTGTTTTTCTTTGGGGGTGCATTGATTGACGTAGACTGAGCGGGTTGGTATAATGAGTTGGCCTTAAATGAGACGTAAGAGCTACAGAGCAGGTGATATAGTAGTGAGCAGATTGACGTTAATGGCTGTTTTCGCCCATCCTGATGATGAAGCGTTTGGTACCGGCGGCACGCTGACTAAGTACGCCGCCGAAGGCTGCAATGTGTACCTGGTCACAGCTACCCGAGGTGAAGCGGGTGAGATCGCCGAGCCCGATCTGGCCACCCCCGCCAACCTGCCGTATGTGCGCGAGCAGGAGTTACGCTGCGCGTGTCAGATTTACGGCATTCATCCCCCGCGTTTTCTTGAATACCAGGACGGACAACTCCCCATTGTCAACCAGGGCCAGGCAGTAGGGCGGTTGACACGCATCATCCGCGAGCTCAGGCCGCAGGTGCTCATGACCTTTGGGCCGGATGGCATCTATGGTCACTACGATCACATCGCCGTCCATCGCTGGACGACCATCGCCGCTGAACTGGCCGGCGACCCGGGTTGTTTTCCTGAGCAGCTCGAGGACACCTGCAACCCCCATCGGGTGAGCAAAGTATATTTCCGCACGCTGCCCGAGGCGCAGGTAGCAGCCATGGCGGATGAAGAGGGTAAACCGGCAGCGGTGATGATGGATGGTGTCCCCTTCTACTTCGCGGCGCGGCGTGAGGATGAGATCACCACCGTGATTGACGTAAGCGACTATGTGGAGGCCAAGTTGCGTGGCATTCAGTGTCACGCGACGCAGGTAGGCCGCCATAATCGCTTCAGCGACACGCCCGACGAGGTCATGCATGAACGATGGTTCCGCTACGAACACTTCATATTGGCCCGCTCCACTGTGAGCCCACCGCGTGGCGTAGAGACAGACCTTTTTGCCGGGTTGAGGTAGTGGTTGATGGCTGAATCCCGGGTCGAGGCATTGCAGACTCTCTTGCAAGCATACCTGAACTGCCTGGAGTTGTGTCGGGCGCTCGAAAAACAAACTGACGATCCCTATGTGAAAGAATCGCTAGGTTTGCTTATGGATGGCTTGCAAGAATCCCTGGCCTCCCTGGCGGGTCATTTGCGTCGGCAGGGACTCGCGCCGGGCACGTATGAACTCGACCGCCAGGGCATGGCCAAGATTCGAGGTGTGTTGGCTACGCGCTCCCTGCGTGAACAATTGCTTGCCGTGCGGCGTGACCTGGCCGGCCTGGCGGCTTGGTACGATGTGCATGTGCCGGCTGAGCAGACCGATCAGGCCACCCGAGACTGGCTCGAGTCTCTTCCGTCCCAAGCCCGGCGTATGCTGGAGGGATGGGACCAGCATATGCATGAAATGAAGGCTGGCGGATGATGTAGCCACTGCTGGTGATTTTGACAAATCCCGTTGCTTATGCTAGTATCTGCCCGTTGTACCCAGTGCACGCGGGTATTATAATTTGAATAAACTGGACACTCATCCAGAGGGGTGGAGGGACCGGCCCGGTGAAGCCCCGGCAACCAGCTAGCGACCAAGTGCTGGCCAGGTGCCAATTCCGGCAGGCTGCGTGGCCTGAAAGATGAGAGACGCGCTCTCCGTTGGCTCTCATCGGGGAGCTTTTTTGTCTGTGGAGGGAGGCTGATGCGGACAGTTGCATGGGACAACGGGGTCGTCAAAATGATTGATCAGCGGCTCCTGCCGGCTGTCTTTGAAGTCGTCGAATTCACCGATTATCGCGATGTGGCGCGGGCCATCAAAGACATGTACATCCGGGGCGCGCCGGCCATCGGTGCTGCGGCTGCTTTTGGCATGGCGCTGGCTGCCCGCCAGAGCAGTGCCACCGACCGCGTGGCGCTGCTGCGTGACCTGGAAGCGGCGGCCGATGTGCTACGCCAGGCCCGCCCCACGGCCGTGAATCTCTTCTGGGCGCTGGACCGCATGTTGCGCGTGGCCAGCAACGAGAATCTGGCTTCTGTGGGCGACGTCCGTGACGCGATTCTGGCCGATGCCCAGGCCCTGGCCGACGAAGACGTGCAAATTAACCAGCGTATGGCTGCTCACGGTGTTGCATTGATCAAAGATGGTGATAGCATCCTGCATCATTGCAACACGGGCGCGTTGGCAGCCGTGGACTACGGCACCGCGCTGGGGGTTGTCCGTATGGCCCACGAGCAGGGGAAAAAGATACATGTCTTTGTGGACGAGACTCGCCCGCGCCTGCAAGGTGCCCGACTGACCGCCTGGGAGTTGCAACAATTAGGTATAGATTTTACTCTCATTGCTGATAACGCTGCCGGCCATTATATGCGTACCGGCCAGGTGGATATCTGTCTGGTTGGCTCCGACCGCACTGCCGCCAATGGGGACGTGGCTAACAAGATCGGCACTTATAAGTTAGCCGTTGTCGCCAAAGAGAACGGGATTCCTTTCTATCCGGTGGTGCCGACCTCGACCATTGACCTGAATTGCCTTACCGGGGATGACATCCCCATCGAGGAACGCGACCCGGAGGAAGTGGTCGGCCTCACACTTAATGGCATGCCTATCGCTCCTGTCGGGATCAAGGTCGGCAACCCTGCTTTCGACGTGACGCCGGCCAAATACGTCACAGGGATCGTCACCGAGAACGGCATCGCTTATCCGCCGTTTGATCTGAGCCTGCGAAAAATGGTATTAGGAGAATAGAGCGGTCTTACATGAGCGAGTTCACCCTGGAAATAGCCGTGCCGATCATACGCGACTATCTCGCCAGTCAGCCTGAGATCGTATTGGCCTATCTTTATGGCTCCTACGCCACCGGGCGAACCTGGGCTGAAAGCGATTTAGATATCCAACAAATCCTGGCTTTCTTGGATGCGCAGGAGGAGGAAAGGTGACCATCGCGGTAACCGGCTCTATGGCCTATGATTACATCATGTCTTTCCCCGGCCGCTTTGCTGACCACATCCTGCCCGATCAGATTGAGATTTTGTCGGTGAGCTTTTTGGTCGACTCGATGCGACGCGAGCGGGGAGGCTGTGGCGGCAACATCGCCTACAACCTGGCACTGCTTGGCCAGCACCCACTGTTAATGGCGACGGTGGGCCAGGACGCGCCAGAATACGTCGCCTGGCTGCGTGATCGGGGTGTGGATACCTCGGGGGTGCTGCAACTCCCTGACGAGTTTACCGCTTCCTTTTTCGTCAGCACGGATCGAGATAACAATCAGATCGCCAGCTTTTACACGGGCGCTATGGCCAAAGCTAGCCGTGTCTCCTTCAAGGATTATGACCCCGAGAGGATTGAAATCGCTATCATCTCCCCTAATGACCCGGGCGCTATGGTGAAGTACGCCCGCGAGTGCCAGGAATTGGGCATCCCCTACATATATGATCCCAGCCAACAAATCCCTCGGCTCACTCCAGTGGACTTGGTAGAAGGCATCAGCGGGGCGAAAGTCCTCATCGTGAACGATTATGAGTTCGGGATGATCAAGAAGCAGACCGGTCTCAGCGATGATGAGATTCAGCAACTTACGGCAATAGTGGTCATCACCCGAGGTGAGCACGGCTCGACTGTTCGTACCGCCGAGGGCACATGGGAGATTCCCATCGCGCCGCCGCGCCGTGTGGCCGATCCAACGGGGGTAGGGGATGCCTATCGAGCCGGCTTTATCACCGGCATATGCCGTGACTTCTCTTGGGATATCGTGGGACGGTTGGGGAGTCTGGCTGCAACGTATGCTCTGGAGGAGCATGGCACTCAGCGCCATCACTATTCCCTGGAGCAATTCATCCGGCGCTACCGCGAAACCTTCGGAGATGCGCCGGGTTTGGAATCGCTGCTGATCCAGAAGAGACTACAGGTGACATCATTGGCAGCCGACGGATAGCCGGTGGTGAATAGGATAGAGACCTGGCGCGTGCGTCGTCTCGCTGACCCGGCCGAGATTATTACCTTCTTGGAAAGAGATCGCTGGTACGCTGCTTACGCTATCGGCGACGTGGAACCCGGCTTTTTTGAGCAATGTCATTGGTTCGGCGCTGATCTGGCCGGGGTCTTGCGCTCGCTGGTTCTGCTCTTCGAAGGGTTAGATCCGCCAGCCCTTTTTCTTATGGGGGAGCCAGTCGGCCTTACAATGATTCTGGGGGCCGCGTTGCGGCCTGGCACGGTGTGGTTCACCTGCCGTGAAGCCCACTTGCCCGCCCTGCAGACCCATTACCTGACGGGCGAGATGGACTATATGCTGCGTATGACGCTCTCTGCCGCTGATTTTCACCCAACGACGAGCTTTGGCGTGGAGCGGCTGGGGCCGGGCTATGTCAGCGAATTGACTCACCTGTACGCAAGCGCGCAGGGCAATGCCTTCAGCCCTTTCCAACTGGCGCGAGGCGTATTTTATGGTGTGCAGCACCGAGGGCGGCTGGTGTCCGCAGCCGGCACTCACATCGTGGCCTCGACGATAGGAATGGCAGCGGTAGGCAACGTGTGCACTTATCCGGAGTATCGAGGGCGAGGCTATGCCACCCGCAGTACCAGTGCCGTCTGCGCCGAGTTGTTAACTATGGGCCTCGACGTGGTGCTTAACGTGGCCCAGAACAACGCCGATGCCATTCACATCTACAAGAAGCTCGGCTTCAAGGTGTACTGTTCCTTTGTGGAAGGAGTGGCCGTACGCAAGAAGAGGTAGAGAGGAGGTAGCAATCGGTGGTTAACAGGCGAAAAGTGACAGAGGTTACGCAGTACGCAATACCCTGTATGGGAGGAACCAAATTATGAGCAATGCCGACCTGGCTGTGGCCCATTTCAAGGAAGGGTTCAGTTGTTCCCAGTCTGTGCTTTCGGCTTATGCTCCCACGTTAGGTCTGGATCGAGAAACGGCTTTCAGGATAGCTGGAGCTTTCGGTGGGGGAATGGGCCGCATGGGTGAAACGTGCGGAGCCGTTACTGGCGCGTTGATGGTCATCGGGCTCAGATACGGCCCGATCGCCGCCGAGGATAAGCAAGCCAAAGAAAAGCTATACGAGCTGGCTAGAGAAGTGGCAAATCAATTCAGGGCGTGCAACAACGGGTGTATCAAGTGTAGGGAATTACTCGGTTGCGGAATAGACACTCCTGAGGGCCTGCATGCCGCGAGAGAGAAGGAACTCTTTACAACGCTTTGCCCTAAGTTTGTCTATGATGCTGCCAAGATCGTTGAGCAACTATTGGAAGCTTAGCACTTCTTCATTAATGACCTCGTACAAGCTTTTTCGTCCTACCTAACTGCAAGGAGTCAATATGAGCCACAAAGAATATGATGTAAAAGACATGTCCCTGGCCGAACAGGGACGCAATCGCATTGAGTGGGCAGAGAAAGAGATGCCCGTCTTGCGGACGATCAGGGAAAGATTCGAGAAGGAGAAGCCGCTCAAAGGCATCCGTATGTCCGGCTGTTTGCACATCACCACCGAGACGGCCAACCTGGCTCGCACCCTGGTTTCCGGTGGTGCCGATCTGGTGCTGTGTGCCAGCAACCCTCTCAGCACGCAGGACGACGCGGCCGCCGCTCTGGTCGGCTTCTTTGAGGTACCGACCTATGCTATCAAAGGCGAGGACAACGAAACTTACTACGCCCACATCCGGGCGGCGCTGGACCATCGGCCCAACATGACGATGGACGATGGTGCTGACCTGGTCAGCACACTCCACAGGGAGCGCGTTAACCAGATTCCCGACGTCATCGCTGGCACTGAGGAAACGACCACGGGCGTCATTCGCCTCAAGGCTATGGCTAAAGATGGTGCCTTGCGCTTCCCAGTGTTAGCTGTTAACGATGCGATGACCAAGCATTTCTTCGACAATCGCTATGGGACCGGTCAATCCACTCTCGATGGGGTCATTCGCGCTACCAACATTCTCATTGCCGGCAAAGTGCTGGTGGTCGCTGGCTACGGCTGGTGTAGTCGGGGTATTGCTATGCGAGCCAGAGGCCTGGGTGCTAACGTCATCGTCACCGAGGTAAACTCACTCAAGGCGTTGGAAGCGGTGATGGATGGTTTCCGCGTGATGCCTATGCTCGAAGCAGCACCCATCGGCGACATCTTTATCACTTCTACTGGCGATATCAATGTCATCGATCGACATCACCTTGAGGTGATGAAAGACGGGGCGATTGTCGCCAATTCTGGCCATTTCAACGTGGAGATAAATATCCCAGCTTTGGAAGAGATGGCTGTCGAGAAACGCCAGCCTCGGGCCTTCGTGGATCAGTATTGGCTGCCGGATGGGCGCCGCATCCATCTGCTGGGCGAGGGTCGGCTGGTGAACCTGGTCGCCGCCGAAGGGCACCCAGCCAGTGTGATGGACATGTCCTTTGCTAACCAGGCGCTGGGCGCCGTCTATATGTTGCGCAATGCCGACAAACTGGAGAAAAAAGTCTACGTGATCCCCGAAGAAGTAGACCAGGAGATTGCCCGCCTCAAACTGGAAGCGATGGGGGTGCGAATTGATATGCTCACCCCAGAGCAGGAGAAATACCTGGCTTCGTGGGAAGAGGGGACTTAGGCGGAGGCAAGGAGATGTCTAGTCCGAAAGGAGATTTGGTTCCGATGAGCAACACCTTTATGATTTCTCCCAAGCTTTTCTTTACTTCAGAATCTGTTACCGAAGGGCATCCCGACAAAATCTGTGATCAGGTCAGCGATGCTGTCCTGGATGCCATGATCGCCCAAGATGCGGATGCGCGTGTTGCCTGCGAATGTGCGACTACCACCGGTCTGATTATAGTGATGGGGGAGATTACCACATCAGCCCAGGTAGACATCGCTAAAGTCGCCCGTGAGACGATACGCGACATCGGCTATACGCGCGCCAAGTACGGCTTTGACTGGGAGACGTGTGGGGTAATCGTTTCCATCAAAGAGCAAAGTGCCGATATCGCGATGGGTGTCGATAGGGCGTTGGAAGCCAAGACTGGTGAGATGAGCGATGAGGATATCGAGGCTATCGGTGCCGGCGATCAGGGAATGATGATTGGCTTTGCCTGCAACGAAACCCCTGAACTAATGCCGATGCCTATTATGCTGGCCCACAAGTTGACGAAACAACTGGCCCACGTTCGCAAGAATGGTGCTTTGCCCTATCTGCGTCCCGACGGTAAGAGCCAGGTGACGGTAGAGTATCAGTACGGTGTGCCCAAGCGGGTGGATACTGTCGTCGTTTCTACCCAACACGCACCCGAGGTGGAACAGAGCAAAATTCAGGCTGATGTCTACGAGCGTGTCGTTAAGTACGTGGTGCCCGACGGTATGCTCGATGAAAAGACAAAGGTCTACGTGAATCCTACCGGACGCTTTGTAACTGGGGGGCCGCTGGGCGACGCTGGCCTTACTGGCCGCAAGATCATCGTAGACACTTACGGTGGCCTGGCCCGCCACGGTGGCGGCGCTTTTTCTGGCAAAGACCCGACGAAGGTGGACCGTTCGGCCGCTTACATGGCGCGCTACATCGCCAAAAACCTGGTTGCAGCCGGCATCGCGGATCGGCTCGAATTGCAGGTGAGTTATGCCATTGGTGTGGCGCGTCCTCTGTCGTCGATGATAGAAACCTTCGGCACCGGCAAAATCTCCGACGAACGTATTATCGAACTTATCAATGAACACTTTGACCTGCGTCCGGCGGCCATCATCCGTGACCTGGACTTGCGCCGTCCTATTTACA
>JAHELX010000101.1 GCA_024643945.1 Anaerolineales bacterium | reverse complement strand
AACCCCACTGGCCGACGATCTTGGACTGTTCCGGGTTGTCCAGCCAGAACATCATATCCTGACGGCCGGTGTGGAAGATAGCCTGGCCGCTGGCAAACTGCACCTGGGATTCCTCCTCCTTCCAGGTCAGCGCTTCGCGAGGGGTGATGCCTTGATCGAACAGGCTCATCATGAACTCCAGGGCAGCCAGCCCTTTTTCGTCGTTCATGACGCACTTGCCGGCGCTGTCAAAGTAGGTGCCGCCGAAGCCGTTGAGATATTCCACCCAACGGTTGACGAGCACCTGGTCCTTCAAGGCCGGCCAGGTCCACCCACTCATGTCGGGGTTTTCCGCTGTGATCGCTTGCGCGATTTTCACCACTTCGTCGTAGCTCTTGGGCGGCTCAAAGCCGTATTTCTCCAGCAGATCTTTGCGATAGTAGAGGCCACCGATACCGCCCCACCATGGCCCCAGCGACATCAGCTTGCCGTCATAGGTGAATGCCTTGAGGTAGGTCGGGTTTAACTGCTTCAGGATATCGGGGCTGATCTTGCCATCCAGGGGCAGCAAGTAGCCCGCCGCAGCAAACTCCGGCAGCCAGTAGAGGCCAACACCGAACAGGTCGGTGGTGCCATCCTCGGCCTGGAACCAGGTCAGGTAGTTGTCGTGCCAGGGGCCGGCGTCGTAGGGCATGACGTTGAACTCGACCTTGATGTTGGGATACTTCTTGGCCACCTCTTGGCGTATCACGTTGATGGGGGTATCCGCCGGGCCGAAGGTCTTGTTAAAGTATCCGTTGTAGGCGATAGTCACCACATCTGTCTGGACGGGGACTTCTTTCTCGACAATCTTTTCTACCTCGACGGTCTTTTCCACTTCAACCGTCTTGACCACTTCGACTGTCTCGACCACAGTTATCGTTTCACCCTGGACTTCTTTGGTGACGATGACTGTCTCCACAATCTTCTCGGGAGTCGGCGCGGGGCCACATTGGGCCGCGATAAGCGCCAAGGTGGCCACGACTGCGACCAAGGCAACCTTGACCAGAAGACTCTTGGACATTTTGTTCCTCCTTCTACCTTCCTGAATAACTTGTTAGAGATGGTAAGGCTGGCGAACAGGGTTGCTGGATGTCCTTTGGTTGCGTATCCTCCCTCCTTTCTTTCTTGGACAGATTTGGATGAAGTAAACTGTATGCTTATACCCAGAAGTTGTGGGGCCAGGCGTGCTCTTTCAACCTGGCTAAATCCTCTTGGGGCAGAGGGCCTTTGTCCGATGCTTTGACGTTTTCTCTGGTGTGCTCTGCCTTACGCATGCCAACGATCAGTGTCGAAACAGCCGGGTGGCTGAGACAAAAGCGTAGCGCTGCTTCGGCCAGGGTCTCAACGCCGTCGTGCAACAAAAACTCCAGTGCCTTGGCCCTCTCCGCAACTTCGTGCTTGCGGTCTCCTTTGAAATAAAAATCCTGGAAACTGCCTTCTGGAAAGGCTGTATCCGGCCTGATTTTGCCTGTCAAGGCGCCCTCGTCGAGCGGAGATTTGACGACGATGCCGATGTTCTTTTCGAGCGCCAGGGGGAAGAGGCCTGCCTCGGGGACTTGCTCGTAAATGTTGTATACGACCTCGCAAGCGTCTATCAATCCGGTGCGGATCGCCTGTGCGCCATAATCCGGCTCTAAGGGGTAGTTCAACGAAAGGCCGAATGCAGCGACTTTGCCCTGTTGCTTCAACTGCACCACGGCCTCTTTCCACTCGTCCTGTTCGGCCCATTCATCCAACCAGACGTGGAATTGCTGCAGGTCTATGCATTCCAGGCCAAGATTCTTGAGGCTCTTTTCGGTGGATTCGACGATCCAATCCTTGGGGAATACCGCTTGGAGTGGGGTGCCTGGAGCGGCGGGCCAGGTGTAATTTTTAGGATTCACTTTGGTGGCGACGTACACTCGACCCGGCCGGCCACGAATTGCCTGGCCAACCAGCTTTTCGCTGTGGCCGTTGCCATAGTTGGGTGCCGTGTCAATAAAGTTGACCCCCAGTTCGAGCGCCGTGCGCATAGATTGCAGGGATTCTTCGTCCACTGCGCCCTTCCACCAATCGCCGCCGATGCCCCAGGCGCCGAAGCTGATTTCTGATACCTCAAAGCCTGTCTTGCCTAACTTGCGGTAACGCATAGTCATCCTCCTAGGGTTTGTTCGCTGATTCGAGAACGCTGCTTGCGGGTCGGCACAACCGAGGACGGCTCTACCTGGCCATATAGCCACCGTCTACCAAGACATAGGAACCGGTTACAAAAGACGAATCTTGGCAGGCCAGGAAAAGCGCGGCTGTTGCGACTTCCTCAGGTTGTGCCAGGCGTCCCATGGGGTTGCTCTGGCTATGCACTTTGCCGCGTGCATCGGCAATTCCATGGGCCTCCATGTCCGCTATGACCACGTCCATCATAGGCGTATCAATATGTCCTGGGCAGATGGCGTTGACACGGATATTATGTGAGACATACTCGAGCGCCACGGTCTTGGTGAGCATCAGCAAGCCTGCTTTGGAGACACAATAGGGCGCAGCCCCCGGGAAGGGTCGCAACCCCGCCGTGGAAGCCACATTGATGATGATACCGCCTCCCCTCTCTTTCATCACAGGCGCAGCGTATTTGATGCACAACCATGGGCCAATCAGATTGACCCCCAATGTCGCATCCCATTCCTCACGTGTCAACTGATCTGCCGTCTCTTTGCCCAGCGGCCCCAGCCTGCCAGCACAGTTCACCAGAATGTCCAGTCCGTCAAACTCGCGCACTGCTTCGTCCACCAGGCGCTGGACATCCCTCTCATTACTCACATCTGTAGCTATGACAAGGGCGCTACTGCTCCCCGAAGCCCTGATCCGGTGTGCTGTCTCCTGCGCCAAAGCTGGGTTGACATCAGCTATTACAACGCGAGCGCCTTCTTGCGCAAAAAGAAGTGCAATGGCACGACCCTGTCCAGATCCCCCACCGGTAACAATAGCCACTTTGCCTGGCAGTCTCAATTGTGTCTCTCCCGATCAAGAACTATTACCTCATTAACAATGGCCGAGCGATGCGCAGCCAATACGGTCTCTAAATCCCTTAGCGCGTCCTGAGCCGTCACCAACGGAACTTGACCTTGGGTCAGCGCTGCGTAAAAGTCTTCGAACTCATTCACGAAGCTGGTTGGGCCGCTGATTGGAAAGGCTTCATCAGCATGACCTCGTCGCATCACGCGCACTTCATCCGGGCTTGTATGCATGGTTGCGTCCTCAGACCATAGCTGGATGATAGAGCGGCGCTCTGAAGCGACGCTGAAGGACCACTGGATTGAGCCAATGGCCCCCGATTCGAATTTGAGGTTGTAAACAGCGGTATCCATCCCGACCAGGTCGTCGCACAGGTCACAAGCAAAGACCTGCACTTCTGCCACCTCACCCATCAGATAGCGGATGACATCGATCATGTGGACCCCGTGGTCGCTCAGGCATCCGCCTGCATGAGCTGGCTGCTGTCGCCAAGGGCGGCCGGCGATTTCATCATCGGGTGGCACCGGCTGCACATATTGATATGACAGCATAAACGGAGGGTTGACCTTTCCCTCATCCAGTAGCATTTTGGCTTTTCGTATCGCGTTATCGTAGCGAAAGTTCTCGGCAATTAGCACCTGGACACCGAACTCCGACGAAAGAGCAACCATCGCGTGAGCCTCTTCCATTGTTATCGCGATGGGTTTCTCGCAAATCACGTGGATGCCTGACTCTGCTGCTGCTCGTGCGACACTGTAATTGAGCTGTGGAGGCAAGGCCAGATCTACAACATCCACGTCATCACGAGCCAACAACTGGCGGTAGTCGCTGTATACGGCTGCGCGCTGGAGGCCCACCATGTCAGCAAATGCCTCCGCTTTGTCGCGGCTGCGATTGGCGACGGCCACGACCTGGTAGCGATCTGGCATTTGCTTAAGCGCCGGCCAGTGAAGTTCTCGAGCTGCGACGCCCGTTCCGATGATGCCTAGCCTAAGTGGTTGCATGACGGTTTTGTAACCCAAGTGGTTGGTGAGGCATGTGTCAAACTTGCTCTCTCTTTGCGTAAAACTCTCTTGCTTCCTGCAAGATCTTGTCTATGTCGCGTTCCTGGCCGGGTGTCAGGTGTATCGTCTGGGGCGCGGCCAAGATCTTGTCCATGCGGTGCCGGGCGTAATCCAGGGCACGCTTCTTGCCGGTCTGTGTCCATTCCGAATACGTGGAGCGATCGGCGCTCTGGGGCACGTATTGTTCCTTGCGCCACCAGTCGCGGGTATGGATGGTACTCAGATAGTTGCCGGGCAGCGGCCCCACTTCCTTGATCAGATCCAAGGCAATGGTTTCGTCGCTGAGTTCCTCGCCCTGGATAAAGCGCCCAATTATGCCGGCGATGTCGTCGTCCAGGATGGCCTGGACGGGATGGGCCGACAGCTCGCCGGCTACCCCCAGGTGCAGCAAGATGTGGTTGGCGCCGGATAAAGCGGAGATGAGCGCCGCCATGCTCTTCTCATACCCCGCCTGATAGTCTATTGTTTTGGCATTGACGTAGCCTGGGCTGCCGTTGCTGAAGGGCACGCCATAATACCGCCAAAGCTGGTTAAAGATCACGTTATTGATTGAGGACTCGATCCCGCCGAAGTTGGGCGAGCCGGTCCGCATATTCATTGATAAAGAGAAATGGCCGATCAACATGCGCTGTCCTGGGCGCAAAATCTGGACGAGCACCACCATGGCCAGTTGTTCGGCATTGCTGACCAGGACAGAACCGGGGGCGGTCACCGGTCCATTGCCGCCCATGATGCAGCCATCCACGGTGGCCAGGGGGAAGCCGGCTTCAACCACTCGACGCGCAGCGGTGATGGCATCTTTGCCCCAGGCCAGGGGTGGCGACGAGCCGATGGTACCGGTCAGTTCGTGCCCGACGGCCTGGGCCATCTGGATGGTAAACAGCTCGCAGTCGTTGGAGCAACAGGCCAGTTGGTGTTTGCCTGAATACTGCATGTGCAGGGCGACGCCCTCGGGTATACCCATGGCGGGCGAGATGCCCTCATAGCCAAAATAGGGATAGCAGCCCAAATGGTCGAGCGCCGGCAAGGCATCCAGGACGCGGATGCAATCAATATATTCGGACCGGGTCGGCAGGCGCGGCTGGTAGGTGTCTAGATCAATAGTCTGCATGCCCGAGCTATGCGAGAAGTAGACGGTATTGCCGCCGTACACCAGTTCGTTTTGCGGGCCGGGCGCCTTGACCCGGAATTGCTTAGGGACCTGGGCCAGGCATTCCTGCACCAGGGCCCCAGGAAACCTGACGCGCTTGTGCTCGGCATCTACCCGGCAGCCGTTCTTGTTCAAAAAGTCGAGAGCCCAATCGCTCTCAAAGCGTATGCCCGTTTCCCATAGGATGTCCAGCGTTGCGCGATGCATTGCCTCAAGCTGGGCTTGAGAAAGAAATTCCAGGGCCTGAAATTGGCGAGTAAATCCCTTTCTGGGCACTTGGCACTCCTAACCTGGCCGACGTCTGGCAAGGTCAATCACTTCGGCCAGTGGTGTCCCGGGACCTGGCATGTGGATTCCTATTTCAATATCTGGTGCAGGTGATACTGGTGTTTGCCGAACTGGCCACCGAAATTCATAGCGCCCAGATACAACACGCCGGGCACCTGGACGGCGGCGGTCAGGCTGACTCTCATGGCCTTTTTCATCAGCTCGGGGCTGGCGCCAAACATCAGCAGGTTGAGAATGGACTGGACGCCCTCTGGAACGTGGCTGTCCTTTATTTTGTCGCGCAGCGAGGGGATATAGTCGTATTCGCGAAAGACCTGTTCCAGACCATAGCCCATAGGCGCGACACCATCCACGCCGGCAATGGCCTCCTTGGCTGCGCCAATGGCTGCCACAGCGGACAGGGCACTGTCTGCAAAGCAGACAAAGTGGCCGTCGGTGCCGCTGGTGCAAACCTGGTATTCCTTCTCGTAGATAAACTCTCCCATGGTGGTGGGGACGACACACACGGTGTGTCCGTTCACCTGCCATTCGGCGTCGTATCCATTCCATCGTTCCTTGGACATATTGAATAGGTCGTGAATGTTGGCCTGAACGGTTGGCACGGCGCCCACGCTGGCATTGAAGACGGCAATAGTGGGGATCAACGAGGCCAGAGCCACGCGCAGCTCCAACTCTTTGAGCATATCCTGGCGAGCCGTGGGTACCATGGCCATGGAGATAAAGACGCCAGGCCGGCCATCGGGCGTTTCGTGAGGGAGAGCGGGGCGCTCAATGCCCGCGTTGATGCGCGAGCCGATCATGCTGGAACCGGCGGCTCCAGCAAACTGGTAGGCCCCTCCCAGGGCCAGTTCGCCTGTCGTGGCTGTGAGAACCACCCGCATGACCTCCAGGTCCCAGGCTTCAGCAAAGGTGTCGTAGATGGTCACGTTATTGATCTTCATGGCGATCATTCTCCTTCGTGGACGATCAAGACTTTCAGGCCCTCTTGCTTGCGGGCGATTTCGTAGCCTTGCTGCACTTGTTCAAGAGGCAATCTATGGGAAATCAATGGCTTGACGTTGACAACGCCGGCCTTTAACAAAGCCAAAGCGTCTTCGTACTGGGCGATGGTCGAGTCGTAGCTGCCAATTAAGCACAGCTCCTTGTAGTGGATCAGGTCGAGATCCAGCTCGACGCGAGGCTCCATCGTAGCGGCGAAGTACAGCACCTGCCCGCACCTGGCCGCGATATTAATCGCCTGTAGCAGAACGGGTACTTTGCCAGCCGCACTGATCACGATGTCGGCACCATGTCCGCCGGATACCTGGCGGACGATTTGCTCTGCGTTTTCGCGGCTGGCGTTAATCACCAGGTTGGCGCCCAACTCCCTGGCGACGGCCAGCCGATGATCCAACAAGCCGATCATTACCGTAAACGCCGCGCGATGTTTGAGCATCTGCAGATGCAGCAGCCCGATCGGGCCATCGCCGATGACGGCGGCTACCCCGCCAAAGGGTACGTCCAGCTTAGATTGGCCATTTACTACGCAAGCGAGGGGCTCAGTAAAAGCTGCCTCTTGTAGAGACATGCCATCGGGAACTTTGACCAGGTTGCGGTAAGGATACTTGCTGAATTGGGCCAACCCACCCGAGAAGTAGCCCTGGTTTTCACAAGCGCTGAACAGACCATGTCGGCAGTAATAGCAATAGCCACACGTCAGGCGGCCATCCGGTACCACGCGGTCGCCTGGTTTCACATTGGGCACCTCTGCGCCGACCTCGACCACGGTCCCCGACAACTCGTGTCCCATGCGGAGCGGATAGGTGATCGTCCAGCCGCGCGGCACTTTGCCCAAGTAGGCCTCGACGTCGGTGCCACACACCCCACAGGCGGCGATTTTGACCAGGACTTCATGGGGGCCGACGACTGGTTTGTCAGATTCTTCTACTTTCATTACCAAGGGTTGTTGCAGAAGGGCGATTTTCATGGGTCAGCACCTCGTTTCGCCACAATCTCACAGACAATAGTATGTGGGTAGCTCGATCCCGGCTTGGGTGAACCTCCGGTAGGCGTACGTTACCGCATCGGTAACCCAGGTTTCCTCATCCACGGTCAAAATCTTGTGGTTTTCCATCACAAGCTGACCGTCAACCATCACACTTTCCACATCGTGGGCATTGGCACAATAGACCAGGCTGTTTTCGATTTTATTGATGGGCCGCATATGGGACTGGCCCAAATCGACCAGAATCAGGTCGGCTTTCTTGCCCGCTTGCAGCGAGCCAATATCCTGCTCCATGCCTAATGCCTCAGCGCCCCCTAACGTGGCCATGCGCAGTGTAACCGGTGCCGGCAAGACGGCAGGGTTCATGGTGGCCACTTTCTGTAGAAATGCCGCCGTACGCATGGCTTCGAACATGTCCATGTTATCGTTGACGGCGCAGCTATCTGTCCCCAGCGAGACAACAATGCCAGCCTCTAACATCTTAGCAATGGGGGCAATGCCATCGGCAACCTTCATATTACATTCAGGGTTGTGAGCAACTTTGGTCCCGGTCCTAAAAAAGAGCTCGATGTCGTCATCCGACAGCCAGATGCAATGAGCCCCCAGGACATCCGGTCCCAATAGACCCAGGTTATGCAAGTGGCCGGTGGGTGTGGCGCCAAATAGGTTGTGAATGTTGTGCCACTCGTACTCCGACTCGGCGATGTGGATATGGATGGGCACCCGGTGGCGATCCGCCAGGGCCCGCACTTCCTTGATAAGCTCGACGCTGCAGGAATTGGGGCAAGCGAGTCCGTAACGGAAGGAGATCCTGGCGTTGGCAGATGACTGGCAGCGTTCCCGCAGTTGGTCGGCCAGGGCCAGCAGGCGGTCATGGGGAAGGAGCACCGCCGGGGAGATCCACTGATCGGTCATCGTAATCGTATGTACGACACGGATACCGGCTTGCTCGAGCACGTCAATGACCGAGGGATGGGTGGCCCATTCCATGTTGAGGATGGTAGTGATACCTGACCTGATGGCATCTATACAGCCCAGCCTGGACGCGTGCAGTTGAATAGCATACTGACCGGCCAAATAGTCCTGAACCGCCACCTTGATGCGGGGGACTGATACCCTGTCAATCCAATCTATCAGGTCCAGGTCATCGCGCGTGCCTTTGTGAAAGTTCTGTAAGAAATGGTGGTGTGTGTCTACAAAGCCGGGCAGTACGGCCTTGCGGCTGGCATCAACGATCTTGGCGGCTTTATACTGGGCGGAAACGTTGGCGCTGGCCCCCACGGCCAGGATCCTGCCCTGATGTACCGCCACGGCACCGTCTTCTATCACAGGCTGCTGGTCGTCCATGGTGACGACCAGCCCGTGGATGATCAGAAGATCAATTTCCAGCATTTGGTATCGCCTCGTTAATCAACTCCACGATATCCGAGACATTGAGGTTAACACCCGCCTTCTTGACAGCTCGCTTCAGATTTACGACGCACGTGGGACAAGAGGTCACCAACTGGTCAGCACCGGCCGCAGCGGCTTGCTGCAATCGTTCGATGGCAACCTGAGCCGCGATGTCGTCGAAAGCTCCCAAGACGCCGCCCCCGCCACCGCAGCACAGGCCGTGCTCGCGGTGGGAGTACATTTCCACCAACTCGACACCCGGAATAGAACTGAGCAGCGAGCGGGGCTCGTCGTAGAGGCCCATATGCCTCCCCATAATACAGGGATCGTGGAAGGCGATCTTGCGGGTGATGGAGTGCAGTTTGCCCTGGATCAACGAGGGGAAGAATTCGTGAACATGCTGGACTTGAATGCCCGGCACAAGTCCCAAGTCCTGGGGATACACAACAGTCAATGCGCGATAGCAACCGATGCATGTGGTCAAGACCACGTCTGGCTGGTAGGCTTTGATACTTTCCAGGGCATGGAGCGCCACCTTACGCGCCACCTCCATTTGGCCAATGTCATACATAGGATAGCCGCAGCAGGCATCTTCTTCCAGCACCGCAAAATCAGCGCCCAGTTTCTGCAAAAGCTCGACTGTTGCCTGGCCAATTGCTCTCGCCTTGCGATTGGTTTGACAGCCGGGGAAATAAAGAACGTTTACTTTTCGCTTTTCTGCGCTGGTCTCGACCTGCTTGCCCGGCCTGGGGCCGAAAATACTATAGTGCTGGGATACATTGTCGGCTGCCCTTTGATGAGCCGGCAACACATAACCGGCTTCAATCAAATCCTTGCGCCAGGCGTGCCAGATTTCAAACAAAGGTATATTGACCGGACAGTGCACACCGCAACTGCCGCACAACGAGCACTGCATGGCATGCTCTAAATAGGTCAGGTTGATCTCGGCATCGTTTTCAAAAAAGCTCTGCGCCATACGTAGTCGGCCGCGCGCGTACTGCGTATCGTAGGCTTCGGTGTAAGGGTAGGTTGGGCAAACCCATACCACTCCCTTCCATTCCCAGACACGGCAGAAACCACAGCGGCTACAATCATATAGTTCTTTTCTCAGTTTTGCCAGGCTCAAATCCAGCATCGGCAATTCCCCTTTCAGGTGTTGAGATAACTCTACTCAAGAAAGCCCAATCACCTCAGGGTTCATGATGTGATTGGGATCAAGCGTTTCTTTGATGGAGGTAAGCAAACGCCAATAGCCCGTGTTTCCCAGGTGTTTTCGCAGGTAGGGCCCCCATTGCCGGCCTTTTGAATAAGGCGCCCCACCCATTTCCAGGGCTTTGTTCATCATTTCGTCCATAGCAGTCAGGATCTTGGCTCTCTCGTCTTTATCAGCGGGGTGAAAGAACATCAAGCTAACGTGCTCTGACCCTGTTGGTTCGGGGAACATCTGCTGGGCGTAAACCTTGACCTGATGGCGGTCCATAACCTCCTTCATCACATAAGTCGCGTTCTCGAGCTTGTCAAAGGGCAAGAAGTAGTTGACGGCCCCGGCAATACCTTCCTTAAACTCTTCGCCAGTCAGGTACCACCGGTTATTCCAGAATCGCTGGGGGCCTTCGGGCCCTTCGTACTTTATTCCAGGGTGACTCATAACCAGATTGCGGATCTTTTCCACCCGCATGGCTACTTCTTGCTCATCACCTTCGACGTTGATATCGAATAGGATGAATTCACCTGGCTTGATGACTGGTACTGAGACGTAAACGACCAGGTTACTCACAGCCAACTCGCGGAAGACCTTGATGGCTTCGGTCAGGTCGCTGGTTGTGTAGCGCTCCAGATATATCTTTTGTGGGTAGGGGTACAGGCGCAGCGTGCACTCGGTAATAATGCCAAAGGCCCCTTCAGCGCCCACGAAAAGGCCGGTCAGGTCGGGACCTAACCCGTAGCGGAAGAAAACGTCGGAATTCGGATTGGCCGATGTCCCAGTCCCGACGATGTCGCCATTAGGGAGAACGACTTTCAGCCCGAGCACCTGGTCGCCACTAGAGACGTACTTGATGTTCCCCCAACCGACACCTGGGCGAGCAATGTGTGCTCCCGGTGTGCCGGCCATGGCGCCCGAGGGGGCAATGCCGATTTTCCAGCCCTTCTTCTCCAGGTGGTCCATCAGCTTGACATAGGTGATGCCGGCTTCGCAAGTGACAGTCCCGTTCGTCTCATCCACTTCGATGATCTCGTTCATGCGGAGTGTCTCGAGGGTGATCCCGCCTCTGGCAGGCGTGCCCCCACCTTCTTGCGCAGAGCCACCTCCACGGGGAATGACAGGGACCCGGAACTCGTTGGCGATCTTCATGATCTCCGAAATCTCTTGCGTGGTTCTGGGCCTGACGACAAGATCCGGCATACTGCGAGGCATAATGCCGAAATCCTGAGAGTAAGACTGCAACACGAAGCGTTCGTCGGCGACATATTGAGGCCCAACTACCTCAGCCAGACGTCCGAGGATGCGACTTTTGTCCATGGTTTACTCCTGGCACAATCTAGGGTGAGAGGCTAAATTTCCCGTGCTCGGGGCTTAAGCCGAAAGGATCGCCTCTTTGAGCTTGCATACGATACCTTCAGGATCGTCCGCCTGCCATACCCGCCGGCCAAATGCTACTCCTGCCGCGCCGGCCTGAATAGCGTCCTGAGCGACACGCAATGTATCGTCTTCGCTCTCACTGGGGCCGCCGGCGACGAGGATCGGCAAACGTATGGCAGCCACCACCTGTTTGAATGCTTCCACGTTGCCACAATAGTTGGTCTTGATGATATCTGCACCTAATTCCATCCCAATACGCGCTGCATGGGCGATAGCCTCAGGCTGGTAGAACTTGTCAGGAGGCGGCATCATTTCCGCCAGGACAGGTATATCCAGCCCGTTGCACTCTTCGATGAGCTGACCCAACCAACGCATCAGGGTGACCTCGCCACCGCGACCGAAGAAAATGGACACAGCCACGGCATCGGCATCCAGTCGTACCGCTGTGGTAGCGGTCATCGTGGGAACCTCTTGGACGGCCTCTGCACTCAGGCCAGCGCTCAGGCTTACACGCAAGACAATCCCCACCTCAGGATGAATGATCGGCTCGATTTCTCGCATAAACCCGGGGGTCACTAACAACGCATTAGCACCCCCGGCAATGACTTGGTTGACTATGTCACGGGGATGATCAATGCCCGCCAACGGCCCCAGCCATGGCCCGTGGTCCAAGGGTACCAGAAGACAGCGATGGTGGGATCCAATGAACAACCTTCTTAGCCGTCTGTTCTTTCCAGTCATTGCGATGTTCTCCTTGAGGTTATTCCATTGGCCGAGCGCCTTGCTTCTTGCCAGGCAAAATCCGCAAAGCGCCTATAGATAGCATAGCCCCTTTGATAGACGGCGGCATAGTCTGGATTGCAGTGAATGACATCTGGTTGGGGAAAGGTGCTCACCAAGGTCGCATTAAAATCAGCCCGGTTTAGCGCTGACTGGCATAATGCATAAAGAACGCGGGTTACGGTTTCCTCTTCGGTATAGATGGAAACGTCTCGTTGGCAGATATCGGCAATGATTTGGCACAGCCCTGGTGTCTTGACGCCTCCCCCGGCCAACGCCAAATCTTCCACAGGCACCGCTAACTCCTGGTAGATATCTAGCAGGTGGCGCAAGCCAAAGGCTATCCCCTCCATCACTGAGCGGATCATATGATACGTGTCGTGAGATAAGCGAAGGCCATAAAAGCCGGCTTTGATGTCATCTGACCAGTAAGGGCTTCTTTCTCCGGCGAGATAAGGTATAAAGCAAAGCCCATCCGCCCCTGGCGCTACATTGGCGGCTTGTAGTACCACGCTTTCAAAGGAAGGTTCCTGGGCTTTATTGTGGGCCAAGTTGTTATAAGCCCACATGAGGGCTGCACCGGTGGTTGAGGATACCCCACCCAGTAGACGATAGGGGGGCAACGGATAAGTATATAAGCGGTAAGCTGGGTCTTGCGCATGCTGATCGTCGGTGAGAGCCATAAAGACCATCGATGAGCTACCCAGCGAGCAAACCACGCGGCCGGGCCTGGGCGGTGCACCTCCGATCAAGGCAGCCACGTCGCCCATACCCACCACGACCTGGGCCTGGTGATTGAGGCCCAAGTTGGCGGCACTGTCTGGCAAAGGAGGCCCGACGATGGCATCCGCTTTGCGCACCGGCGGCAACACGGAGGCATTCAACCCAACTAACTCCAGCCTGTCCGTGGCCCAGGTTTGGTTCGCCCAATCCAACAAAGCAGCCCCTCCTGCTT
>JAHELX010000710.1 GCA_024643945.1 Anaerolineales bacterium | reverse complement strand
ACCAAGTCGTCCGCCATCCTCTCTACCTGGCCATGCTCACTTCCTGCCTTGGCCTGGCATTTGGAATGAGGAGCATCGGGGGGCTCGCTTGCATTCTCTTCTTGTTTCTTCCTCTCTGTGTACATCGAGCCAAGCTCGAAGAGCGGGCTTTGCACGCCAAGTTTGGAGAGCAGTGGGAGGAATACGTTCAGAGGACAAGCTTCATGTTTCCCTTCATCTACTGAAGGCCGCCGAGTCATGGCCGGCGTGGCGGTCGGTGACCCTCCTGAGAAGACCGGCGATGTGCCCCGACTCGTCGCCTTTGCCTCCCTGCTCGTCACCCACACCCCGATGCGGGACCCCTGGGCCTACTCACAGGCAGCAAGATGTGTCTGACTGAGACGATTCTCGACGAGAATGGAAAATTCCCGCTGACAGCCCCTGCATTTCAGCAGTTGCCGTTGATAGTTGCCACAGTCATCGGCACCTATGATCTGGCTATTGGTGCCCCCCCAATTAGCCAATCCGCCACGCTGGCGATCCTCAATCCAAAACTCGTATGCAAAAAACGCTAAATCTTGCGTTTATTATTATAGAGAGACTGTGCGTGGTTCTATACGCGGCAGCGCACTCACGCGTCTTCTAAAGCGTACACCTTCTCCCTTGCACCGAATGAACGATTAGCGCAGGGCGCCAACGTTATGAGAACTGGGATAGAAGGGGGATTGTTAGCGGGCAGATGGACGTGATATACTGAAAATGGTAAAGCTCACTGTGACCGAGGGCCTTCCCCAACCAGACAACACACTTATTCGAAAACTCCACTTCCACGCCACCCGGTTACACGGGCGGCGTTTTTGCTTGCCCAGGCAGAGGTCTCACCCTCGATGAGGAGGACCGGTTATGCGACCAAAAGCTTCAATTCTCATTCTTCTCACTTTCGCACTCTTGATGGTGTTGCGTTCCATCGCCCTGGCCTGTTCTGGCGTGCACTATATCAAGCTCTGGCCTCTACCTGTTGAGCAGCCTTGGCAGGAGACGATTGATCCGACGCTGGAGCCTATGCTTGGTTAGTATGCTGGGAGGCTAGACCCTGCCCTCAAGCGGGTTTATTGTTTGGTTGGAGATCATTAGAGATCTCACAGATCACCTATTGCGAGTCGCGAGGACCTGTGATATATTGATGGAGACTTGTGATCCCTTACCTCTGTGATATACGTCGGATGGCCAGTAAAGTTCATCATAACCCATTCCATCTTCCTTGTCTTCAAGCAGACCACCTAGGTCGCTTATCTGTTGATGTCTGAGATAAGTGACCTTTTTGTTCGTTGGATTTGAGGGGCAAATAATTTGCATAGCATCCCTCCTGATTACCCCCAGCGTATCAAACAACTGCGCGTCCAGGCCGGCCTGACGCAAACCGCTCTGGCCAAGCTGCTCGGCGTAACCCCGGCGGCGGTGAACCGCTGGGAAAAGGGGCAAGCCCGACCCTCAACCAGGTATTGGCGCGAGATCCTCCGCGCGGAAACCTTGGGGGTTGGGTCGTGGGATCAGGACGACAACGGCCAGGACGTGCTGAAAGAGCCGGCAGTGATCTACGACACCGCCCAAGAAGTCGCTCCCGATTTAGACTTCTCTGCGGATGCTGAGATCGTGCGCCTTGTTACGGAGGGCCAGAGGCTGGCCTATGGCTATCTGTTCAATCCGACCTTTGCCGCCGAGACCTCGCTGATTGACCCCCTGCCGCACCAACGTATTGCCGTCTACGAACATATGCTGCCCCAGACCCGCCTGCGCTTCCTGCTGGCCGACGATGCCGGCGCCGGGAAGACCATTATGGCCGGTCTTTATATGCGTGAAATGTTGGCTCGTCGCCTGATCCGTCGCATCTTGATCGTGCCCCCGGCAGGGCTGGTCAGCAACTGGGAACGTGAGCTGCGTACCCTGTTTAACCTGGCCTTCCGCGTCGTCTCAGGTAGTGAGGCTAAGAGCGGAAATCCCTTCCATGGGCCGGAGAGCGACTTGCTGATCGTCAGTATCGATACACTTACCGGGGAGCGGATGTTCACCTGTCTCCAGGAGCCCGCACTGGTCCCGTACGATCTGGTGGTCTTTGATGAAGCGCATAAACTGTCTGCCGACCAGGAGCAGGACTTTCACATCCGTAAGACAGATCGTTATCGACTGGCCGAGGCGCTGGCCGGGGTGCGAGGCGACGATCCGCGCTGGGGATTGGATTGGATCTGCACGCACCTGCTCTTGCTGACTGCCACGCCACACATGGGCAAGGACTTTCCCTACTATTGCCTCTGGCATCTGATGGAGCCGGAGGTTTTGTCTACTTTTGATGCCTTTACGAGCTACCCGCCGGATGCGCGCAGCCGCCACTTCATCCGGCGTGCCAAAGAAGAGCTGGTACGTTTCGACGGCACCCCCATCTATCCCACCCGCGTGTCCGATACGTTGTCTTACGATTTGACCCAGGGGGAGATCGGCGAACAGCGTCTGTACGACGAAACGACCGCCTACATGGATGACTACTACAACCGCGCTCGCATTCTGAACCGCTCGGCCGCCCGCCTGGCGATGAGTGTCTTCCAGCGCCGGCTGGCCAGTTCCACCTACGCCCTGTTGTGCTCGCTGGAACGTCGCCTGGCGCGGCTGGATGGCCTGATTGACGACATCCGCTCCGGCCGCCTGACGCTGGAGCAGATGCTGGCCATGCAGCGTGGCCTGGAAGCCGTCTCCGATCCGCTGGATGAGATGACGGCCGATGAGGAAGCGGCGGAAGACGGCCGCGAGCAGAACGAAGCCGCTGAGGAGCAAGCCCTGGCCGGGGTGGTTGCGGTCACGCTGGCCGACTTGGAGAATGAACGTCTCCAGGCGAAACGTCTGGTTGAACTGGCCCGCCAGGTGAACGAGCTGGAGCAGTCCAAGTTCGAAAAGCTGCGCGAGGTGCTGCGCGACCCGCGTTTCGTGGATGAGAAGATCATCATCTTCACCGAGCATCGCGACACACTCACGTTCCTCGTGAGGCGATTGGAGGGGCTGGGTTTCACGGGGCAGGTGGCGCAAATTCACGGCGGGATGAGCGCCCGGCCCGATCCGCAGACGGGCATGAGTGAACGTGACGAGCAGGTCGAGTTCTTCCGGCGCCCTGTGGAAGAAGGCGGCGCCCGCTTCCTGGTGGCCACCGACGCCGCCGGCGAGGGCATCAACCTCCAGTTCTGCTGGCTGATGGTTAACTACGACATCCCCTGGAATCCGGCCCGCCTGGAACAGCGCATGGGGCGTATCCATCGTTACAAGCAGATGCACGACCCGGTGGTGATCATCAACCTGGTGGCCGGGCAGACCCGGGAAGGGCGCGTGCTCAAGACCTTGCTGGACAAATTAGAGCGCATCCGCAAGGAGCTGGGCTCAGACAAGGTCTTCGACGTGGTCGGCTACCTGTTTGAGGGTATATCTCTCCGAGACTACATGCTCCAGGCGCTCACCGAGCGAGGCGCCGACGTGGCGCAACGGACCATCGAAGGCAAG